>JAKSCH010000334.1 GCA_022360695.1 Gemmatimonadota bacterium | reverse complement strand
TCGTCGAGAACGTCGAGGTGCTTGGCGTTCTGGTGAGCGACCTGCCCGTCTTGGAGCTTTCGCCCGACCCGCCGGACAACGTGATCTTGGCGACCGCGGTCGCCGGTGAGGCGGAGCTGATCGTTTCGGGTGACAAAGGTCATGTGCTCGAGCTGCGCGAAGTCGAGGGGATTCCCGTCGTGACGGCGACGGACGCGGTGCGACATCTTGGACTCTCGGGGTAAGGTGGCCTCGAGACAGCCCCGGTTCGTTGCGCTTCTCGGGCGGCGGGCCATACACGACGGGTCGGCCGGACGAGGCCGGTCGACCAGGGGGGCCGGATGAGCGATTTGAGCGTCACGCAGCTCGACGAGCTGCGCGCCGAGCTCGAGCGGCAGATTCGGCGGCTCGAGCGCAGCATGAAGACCACCGATGAAGCCGCCAAGCCGGTCGAGCTGGATCAGACCGCCGTGGGCCGGCTCTCGCGCATGGACGCGCTCCAGAACCAGCACCTGACCAAGAACCTCCAGGAGCGCGAAGCCATCCGCTACGCTCAGCTCCACGATGCGCTGAAGCGGATGGACGCGGGTACGTACGGGCGGTGTACGAGCTGCGACGCCGCGATCGGGTTCGACCGGCTCCTGGTGTACCCCGAGACGCCGGTGTGCGCGGGTTGCGGCTAGCGCATCCTGCTGGATCGCCTCGATCTCGGGGTCGTCATTCGATGGTGAGCCAAGCGGCAACGGGCCCGCCACCCGCGAGTAGATCGTGCACTGTCACCTTGTTGCGACATATCCAGCGTTTGGGATCCCCCACCAAGCGGTGTTCCCAGACCATATCGCTCGTGTGATCGCGACCGTCGCCGGAGCCGAGAAACAGACGGATCGTGACGTCGTCCCCTCGTCGGAAAGAATCGCTGAGCAACTCTTCCCCTACCTCGATGTACACCGCTCCCCCATCTCCGATATCTGCCGTCCGCGCGTCAGGCGTGATGTCGACCCGGCGAGCTCCCGTGATCACCTCGTTGATCCGCACCTCGACCGAAAGGCTCAGCTCGTCCCGGCGCACCAATAGAGCGAGGACGGGGTGATCGAGTGCGATTGCCTCGAGCCGGACGGACAACGGACGCAGATCGATGCGTGGGACATAGTCGGAGGGATCTCCGAGACCCTCCCCCGGAACCAGCCTCGTCGCGATGTCCCGTGTCCGCTCCAGGGAGCGCCTCAAAGTCTGGCCGAGCTCATCGAACCCCTCGCGCACGCCCGCATAGACCGACTCCCCGATATCACTGGGGTCGAGAACGCGTCGCTCCAGCTGCTCGCTGCTCCGGTACCGTTCGACCAGCCCCGCCATCCGGCGGAAGACTCCGCCGAGCACCGCTGTCTCGACGACGTCCCACGGAGGGCAGGTCAGACAGGGATCCGGAATGGGGCCATCGTGTGGAAACTCGAAGAATTCGAACTGGAGCTCGGGAATGAGGAAGTCCATAACCCAGTCCGTAATCGTGCAAGCGCTGGCTTCCTCCCCGAGTACGTTCTTGGCTTCCTCGCCGATCGCCCAAAACGAACCTTGGGATGTGAAGCGCATCGGGTCGTAGTGCATCACCGAGACGTTCCAAAACAGCGCGGACGCCATCTGGTCTCTCAGGCTCTTCCGCGATAGCCAAACCGCCACGTTCTTGAAGAAGTTGCGTATCTTCTTGTACTGGGGTGACGTGTCGCTGAAGCCCTCGAGATTGACGTTGAACCAGTGGTGCCACGTGGAGTCGACCAGGACCCGACCTATCCCCGCCTTTTCGCCATCGTAGACGGAGATCAGACCGAATGGCGATGTGTCTTTGGGGCCCTTCTGGTGAGGGATGTCCGCGTCGGGCGGATTGCCGAGTGCAATCACCATTGGTTCGGGTTGGGGATGTCCACCAGTTCCGGCCGGATACTCCGGTGCCGTGTAGCCGTCAAATGAAAAGGTCGGAGTGAGGTCGACCGGCTGACCTCCCGTTCCGTCGTATCGGCGACCCAGCACTTCTCCCTCGTGCGGATGATCGGGAAGACAGTCGATGATCCCGTCCACACCACAGAGGACCGGATGAGGCATGTATCGCCGGTGGAAAACGACGTATGCCGGGAGGGAGCGCTTGAGCACGGTTATCGGTTGAGGCGTGTCGTCGGACTGTGCATCGAAAGGGATGGTCCCACTATGCGCCGGAGTGCGTTGATTCGTGTCCTTTCGGTCGAAATTCACCTGGGACGGAACCCCGTCAGCGACAGTCCATTTACGCATCGTGCCCACTCGTGGGACTCTGTGACACATCGAAGCGCCGAGAAGACCGTGGTCGCCAGTGGCGAATACTCCCCCTTGCTCCTCGTCCATCCAACGCGACAGGACCTCGAGCTCCGCGTCCGTAAGGGGTCTGTTCACGGTGTCGTCGATCTGCGCATCGTCTCCCACGACCGGGTTGTGGACGGCGGGATTGATGCCGAACAGCCAAACCTGGTCGTAGTCCCGGATGTCGAATCCGCTCTGCGTAAACCTGAAGCCCGTATACGTGAATTCCTTCGACGTGCCAGCCGCGTTCGTGACCGTCGGCCCCTCTCGGGTCGCCCCGGTGATTCGGAATTCTACCCAGTTGTAGAATTCGTTGGATTCGAGAAGGTCGATTACGTCACCCAATCCGAAACCGTCGTCATCGAGGGTGATCGACCCGTCGACGACGATCAGGATGTCCACCTCGGGTGCGATCCACCAACGACGCCACCACTGACGAACGTTGATGTCGTATAACTGTTCTCGGTAGAACTTCGAAGTGGAATGAAAGGCTGTATTGCGGCGATCCATCGTACCTCCCGAGGCGCAGATGCGCTCGGACAACGTACCCCCCAAGGCACAGTCGCCACTATGGATGCGAGGCCGCAGTCAGCGCAAGAGTATAGACACAACCATAGATTAGATTACGGCAGAATGCAGACGGCGCTTAGAGCGCGTTTCCGGCATCGGTCGTGGAGACCCCTCGGTTCGTCAGCGACGCGATTTCCCGCCTCCTGTCCAAGCGGACCTCGACGAGTGGCTACGGCCTCGTAGCGGCTTCCCCAGCGCGTCGATCAGGGCTTACGATCCCACCGGAAGAGCGAGCCGTTCTTCATGACGAAGGTTACGCCCTTCAGCGCGGCGATGTCCTCGAGCGGGTTCCCGGTCGTGGCGATGATATCGGCCGCATAGCCCGGCTCGATGCGGCTGCGCTCGTTGCCGACCCCGAGGAGCTCGGCGCTGTCGACCGTGATCATCCGGAGGATCTTCTCGTTCGGGAGTCCCGCCTCGACGTAGGGATCCAGGTGCATGAGGCTGACTTCCCCACGAGACCGATCCGGCCGCGAGTAGAAGACATCGGACCCGAACGCCATCGGGACCCCGATCCGGTAGGCACGTCGAATCCGATCGATCAGCCCCTGACGAAACGCCTCGTCCACCTCCCACATCTCCGCGGCCAGCGGCATGAGGTCCGTCCCGACGAGGAAGACGCCGTTGTCCTTCGCGATCTGTAGCGCTTCGTCCGACGCCTCGAACCCGTGCTCGATGGAGGCCACGCCCGCCTCGGCCGCGTTCCGGAAGCCCCGCTCCGTCACGGCGTGGGCGGCCGTCCTGAGACCGGCGCGTCTCGCTTCCTCCACGACGAATCGGATGTCGTCGACCGAATAGACGTACGGCTGGTCGTCGACCACGACTTTGATCCACGAGGCGCCGTAGTGGATGTTCTCGCGGATCGCCTTGACGAGCTCGTCCCTCGTGTCGGCGAAGGCGTACTCGGGCTCCGCGAGATCCCGGCGCTCGGGTTGGAGCTGGAGCTGCCCCCCGTACGGCGCGATGATCCGCCCCGCGTCGAGCATGGTGGGACCCGGGACCACGCCCCGCTCGATGGCGCGGACCAGATCCGCGATGCCGTAGTTGCCGCTGTTCCCGAGGTCGCGGATCGTCGTGAAGCCGTGCTCGAGCATCGATCGCGCGTTCGCCACGGCCTCGATCGCCCGGTACGCGGTGCTGCCCACGACCGTGGTGACGAAGTACGAGCCGTGCGCCGCGCGGTCCATGGTGAGCGCCATGTGCGTATGCGCGTCGACCATCCCCGGCAGCACGACCTGGTCGGAGAGGTCGATCACGGTCGCGCCCGCGGGGATGGGGACGTCAGGGCCGACGGCGACGATCCGCGTCCCCTCTACGATTACGATCTGGTCTCTGCTGGACGTCCCGTCCTCGGGTGACACGAGGACCCCCGCCCGAATGGCAGTGGTCTGCGCGACGACACCGACCGTCAGCGAGTGAAGGGCGACCCATGCCGTGAAGACGCCGATTGTCGTTCGCATAGCGTGGCTCCCGCTTCCTCAGTAGTTCGCGAAGTGCATGTGCGCGATACGGTACTCATCGCCGTAGAGCGTATAGACCACCGTCATCGGACCGCGCTGCGCCGCGTCGCGCTCGGCGCGATCCCCGAAGAACCACACCCCCGTCACGACGGCCGAGTTGCCGTACGAGACCCCCGCGACGTCCTCGACCCAAAGCTCGGACTCCGGACTCAGACCGCCGGAGACGAACCCGAACCCCTCATGGTGCGGGATCAGCGCGTCGAAGCCCTCGATGAGACCTTCGCGCTCGGAGGACAGGTACGTGACACGACCATCGGGAAGAAACAGCGTGCGAACGAGGTCCAGGTCATACGTGCGCCACAACCGAACCCAGGCCGCGGCGTGAGCCTCGGCGTCGAACCCGGCCGACGCGGAGGGCGGGGGCGCCGCGCTGACGTTCGCGGAGCGTCGAACGCCGACGATCCGGACCGGTTCGATGAGGCTTTGCTCTTCCGTCGCGCGGCGGTGTATCTCGCGCACGACGTCCATCCCCCGGACGACGCGGCCGAACGCCGCGAAGCCCCGTCGATCGGGGTTCCGCGCGCCGCCCTCATCGAGCTCGGGCTGGTCGCCGACGCAGATGAAGAACTCGCTGCTCGCCGAGTCCGGGTCTCCGCGCGCCATCGATAGGGTCCCGTCGAGGTGGCGCAGACCCGTGTCGCCCGTACCCTCCATCGCGATCGGATCGAAGCGGGCTTCGCGCCGTTCGGCGCTGAGGCCTCCCTGGATCACCTCGATCCGGATGTCATCCTCGGGCTGGTTGTCCTGCCGCACGGCTCGGTAGAAGCTGCCGCCCGCATACAGCCCGGCGTCGACGTACTGGAGGAAATTGGATGCGGTTCCGGGGGCTCGATCGGAGTCGAGCGCCACGGTGATCTCGCCCACGGTCGTCTCGATCACGACGGTTTCCTGAGAAGCGGCCTGCTGCAAAGAGGCGCACGTCACTGCAACGCTGAACGAGAGTGCCTTGAGCATCCGGACGTTGGTCGACACGAGACGAGGCTCCATGCGAGGACGTGGTAGCCGGAGCGATATCGCGCTGCGGCGTTTGTCGTCCATCAGTGTCTCGCGGTCCGACCGCCGTCGTCAACCTCTGAGTACGTTGAAAGCCGAAGAGACGACGGGTCGCACACGGCTCGCGGGAGCTGATCGACGGCTGTTAGCCGCCAGAGCTGTCTAGACGGCCCCGTGCGCCCGACATACGTTTGCGAGATCGATGCGGTTCCGACCGTGCCCCTCTCGGATCCTCTCTAGCGGCCTGCGCGCCGTCACGGCCGAGGAGACGAACATGATGCCGCAAAACCCGCTCGTGCCCCGCCGGCTCCGCGTACGCGTGGCTCTTACGGCCCTGCTCGGTAGCCTCGCGCTATCGCAGGCGGCCGACGCGCAGACCCGACGTGAGGGTCAAACCAGGTTCAGCGGGCAGCAAACCGAGGATATCGAGAGGATCATACGCGACTATCTGCTCGAGCACCCCGAGCTGATTTTCGAAGCGATGCAGATCTATCAGAAGCGGCAGCAACTGGCCCACGAACAGCGTCAGCGTGAGGCGATTGCGGCGGAAGCATCATCACTGCACGGCGCGCCCGGGGACCCGGTACTTGGCGCACCAGACGGCGACGTGTTGCTCGTCGAGTTTTTCGACTACCGATGCCCTTACTGCCGCGCGGTGGCCGACGTGGTACGTGAGACCGTCGCCGAGGACGGCAACGTCCGATTGGTGATGAAAGAGCTGCCCATCATGGGCCCGCAGTCTGTCCAGGCCGCACGAGCCGCCTTGAGCGCGCACCGGCAAGATCCGGATAAATACGAGGCCTTTCATTTTGCGCTGATGACCACGGAGGTCGACCTCACCGACGAGCAGATCCAGCAGATCGCGCGTGGCGTCGGGCTCGACCTCGAGCGGCTCGAAGGGCAGATGCAGAACCCCGAGATCGATGAGACCATCGACCGGACGTACACGTTGGCCCGAGAGCTGGGGATTTCGGGCACACCCGCCTTCGTGATTGGCACCACCCTCGTGTCCGGCGTGGTCGACGAAGCCAGGCTGAAGCGGCTGATCTCGGAGGCGCGTGACAACGCGTCCCGGTAGAGGGATAGAGCGTTGCTCGGTGACGGTTCCCTATTGGCACCGCGCGACGACGGGGTTTCGGAAACCGAGTCGTGGCATCCGCATCGTGTTGTTCACCGCCGGGAACTCGACGACACAAGCTTTACACTCGGTACACACTACGGCGTCGCTGAACTCCACTGTGAACTCCGCACCTGCGTCAATGTTGCACGCGGTCAGAAGCACAGTTCCGTCGGGGCTGGTATCAACGGAGCGTTGAGACGCCAGACACTCCCCTTTGGCGCCTGGCCAACCCGAATCATACGTATGCGTCGGCACGATCGTCACATCAGCTGCATCCACGTTCTCTAGCTCGAGAACCACGGGCCAGCGAGTAATCGGCCGGCTCGCTTCTACACACTCGCAGTCCTCATCCGCTTCGTCGACGTGTCGCGCCCCATACGATTCTGTTGAGCGGACGAGCAGCAACCCGTCGTAGCCGCACATCCCTTGGTCCGCGAAGCCATAGCATTCCTGCGAAGCCTCCAGGACCTCCGAAACGCACGCCTCCACGATCTCGGGGACCGAATTCATTCGACACGTTGATCCATTGGGCGTCGATGCCGGGCAGGTGTAGCTGTCGAATTGACAGAAGTTGTTGCTCGACGTTCCGTGGTGGAAGGCGTAGTGATGCATCACCTCATGGATGATGATGCCTGCAACCTCCTCCAGAGGGTATCCTCCCCATTCCGGATCCTGATTGGGATGATGGTCGGGCTTGTCGAAGAAGATCCGATCCGAGAACTCCATCCTCACGGTTTCGCGCTGCGTGTGATCGAAGATGTGCGTGTTCGGCGTGGCCGCCGTACTCGTCAATGTCGGATCGCACACCATCTCAACGTTGGAGTTGCCGAAGTGGCCCGCGTAGAGCCAGAGCGTATACGCGAACTCGTTGGACCACTGAACGGCCGAGTACGGATACGAGTCCGCGACACAAGGTCCGTATGGACCGACCCAATCGGACTCCTGCCGAGTCCTCAGCATCTGCGTACCGAAGACGGAGTTCGTCACGCATTGGCGGTATGCATCGCTCTCAATGGCGGCACTCGCGTAGAAAAGGGCTTCCCAGAGCTTCCTCTCCTGAGTTTCGGTGCAGTCAATGAACGATACCACCCCCCTGTTTGATTGGGCCTGCGCATTGTGATGATACGCGCCCATGACCACGATGAAAGCACCGATCCACCCGACTGTTCGGAGCCTCACAGTCAACGACCTCCTATCGATACCGATTCAGTCGTCACAGACCGTCCTGCCGGTGGCCTCACCCGACACGACGCTCGTGCCTGGTATTCCCGCGATCGTGAGCGCTCTATCCACAGACTCGCGACGGTCGAAGCTTTGAACGCAGTAGCGCTCGGCGAACGCCGTGAGATCGGTGTCGACGAGCGCTTCGTACACTTCACGTTCGTTGTACACGAAGGAAGCCAAGTCGACGCAGTAATCCGGAGGCGCGACGTCATGCGCGACGACACGCGCAGACAAGGCCCGTACCTCGTCCGACAGCGTGTTCTCGAAGTCACTCCATGCCAACTGGAAGGTAGTGACCATCTGCGTAAGCTCGGTATTACAGCGACTACGAGCTTCAGTTGGTCGCTCCGAGCAGGTTCCCGCGTGCAGGTAGCTCGCGTACAGCTGCCTGGCGTCCTTGAACTTGTTGCGGATTTCCGATCGTTGCTGAGGGTCGAGATTCTGCGCCCGTAGTGTCGCCACCAAGGCGGCTCGGACTCCGTCCATCTCAGCGAGGTTTGCTCGAGTCTGTTGCCAGGATACAACGGCCGCGACGAGCGCACCGGCGGCCACTATGAGACATAGTAGTGACGGCGTCGATAGACGTCGTCGGGTCGTGGCGGACGTCTCGGATTGCTCGATGCTCACGATCGCGCCCTCGTCATCTCCGAATGCACAAGCAGCACTAAGGAGGGTAGCGCGCGTTGCGGCAGCGCGTCAACAGCCTTCTCGAGATCACGTTGTCGGCGATAACCTGGCTGGTGTCGGTCGGCGCCCAAGCCGTCCCGACCGGGCGACCCTTCCTACCGGTCGCCCGGTCCGCGAACGGCACCCGGCAGCGGAGGTCCATCGTCGCTGCGCGGATGAAATACCGGCTCAGAAACCGATTTGGTACGTCAACCGGATCTCGCGACCCGGTAGCGGCGCGAACGCTTTGATGACCGACGTGTGACTCCTCGCCTCCTCGTCGGTCAGGTTGCGACCCGAGAGTATGATGTCGTGCACCGTACGGCCCCCGCCGAACAGCCGATAGCCGAGGCTCGCGTTGACCATGGTGTATCCGTCCGTCTCTCCCTCGAACGCCGCGACGCGACCCTGACGCGCGACTCGTGTCACGCCCGCGTGACCGTGCCACTCGGGCGACTCGTACCCCAGCCCCGCTCGGAATCGGAACGGCGGGATGCGAGGCAGGGCCTCATCCGTATCGGAGAGCTGGGCGCGGACGTAATCCGCCGACGCGTCCAGCACGAAGTGCCCGTCGCCGGAGTGGAACAGCTCGAGATCCGCCTGCGCCTCAAACCCCGTGAACACCGCGTCGGCCTGCGTCCACTGGAACACCGGGAGCTCGTCCTCCTCTTCACCCGTTTCGACCAGGTAGATGAACTGATCGAACGAGTTGACGAAGAAGCTGAGCTCGCCGCGCAGGCGCCCCTCGCTGAGACGGATCCCGGCGTTGACGTTATATCCCACTTCGCGTTCGAGATTGGGGTCGCCGATCTCGAACGAGCGGGTCCCGAGGTGTGGGCCGTTCGCGAACAGTTCCGTTGCTGCCGGCAGCTTCGTCGAGCGGGCGCCACTCAAGACGAGCGATACCGCGTCCGACACCGGGACCACCGCACCGATCGAGGCGGAAAACCCCGTGTCGTCGCGCGAAACACCGCCGGTCACGTTCTCGGTATCCTGGGACTCGACGCGAGCGCCGAGCTGTAGCCTCACGTCCCCGAGCTCGAACTGCTCGAAGGCGAACACCGCGAACTGAGTGGTCGTCGTCGGCGGCACGAACGCCTCTTCACCGATCGCCTCGAAGTCACGGTCCAGCGCCTGAAGGCCGAGAACGCCATTGCTCGACCCACCCAGCGAGTGCTCGAGCTCGAGCCGGCCCTCCCACTCGTCGTTGAAGAACTCCGTATCGACCTCCCGCGCGCCGCTCCCCTCGTCGGCGATCACCTCGAAGTGCTCGTAGTCGGCGAGACCGAAGCGCGCGTTGAGGCCTCGGACGAAGCTTCCGCCGAATCGCCACGCCGCCTCGAGATCCACGCGTCGCTGCCTGAGGTCGATCCCGACGTCGCCCTCTTCCTCCTCTGCCTCTTCTCCGCCCTCTCCCTCTTCATGGTGCGCGTGTCCGCCGGGCACGCCGTACTCGCTGTCGTACCCCGAGAACGAGACGCCGACCAACCCGTTGTCACCGACGTACGACAGCCCCCCGGCGAAGCGGGACGTCTCGACGGCGGAGTTCCCGAGGACGCCGAAATCGCCCTCTCCCTCTTCTTCCCCCTCGTGTTCGCCCTCCTCCTCGAGCGCCGCGTGCCCGGGAATCGAGTAGTCGTCCGTGTTCCGGTACAGACCGCTCACGTGAACCGCGATGCGACCGACCGCGCCATCCACGCGACCCGCGATGTTCCGCTCGTCGGACACGGTGCCGCCGCGCGCAGTGAACGACCCGGTGAGCGGGTGAGCGGGCAACTCCTGAGGGATACGTCCGGCCTCCACGTTGACCACCCCGCCGATCGCGGAGCCGCCGTACAGTAGCGTTGCCGGACCGCGGATGACTTCGATGCGATCCGCGGTCGCCACCTCGACGGCCGGCTGGTGGTCCGGGCTCGTGTCGGATACGTCGCCGACTCCGACGCCGGACTCGAGGATGCGCACCCGCCCCCCACCGAGACCGCGGATGAGCGGTCGCGAAGCGCCGGGTCCGTGATACGAGGAGTTGACGCCCGGCTCGTCCGCGAGCGTCTCTCCGAGACTCGCCTCGGCGGCTGCGCGAAGATCGATCCCACGCACGACGTTGCTTGG
>JAKSCH010000012.1 GCA_022360695.1 Gemmatimonadota bacterium | reverse complement strand
CCTACGTTCGGGACTTGGCCACCCGCTCGATCTCGGCTTCGATCTCGCCCCGCGACAGCGTGTGGTCGCAGCGTTTCGCGAGACCGAAGACCGCGTCACACAGCTCCTCGTCGTCCGAATCGAACCCGTTTGCGTCCAACCAGTACCGTACGTTGCTGAGCCCGGAGACGGGGGAAATCTCGATCCGCTGACTCCGCCCGACGATCGACGCCGGGTCGCCGCTATAGACGCAGTCCTGAAGCCATTGGTCACCCTTCTGCATCGCTTTGATGATCGCCGCGGCGTGCACCCCCGTGCCGGTCCGGAACGCGTCGTCCCCGAAGACGGGATAGTTGTGCGGCAGATCGATGCCGCACATCTCGGCCGTCAGCTCGCAATAGTCCGAGAGCCGCTCGATCGGGTGATCGTGCATGCCGAGCAAACGGAGGTTCACGAGCAGAAGATCCATCTCGACGTTGCCGATCCGCTCCCCGATGCCGAGCGCCGTCCCATGGACGCGGTCGACCCCCTCTTCGATCGCCGCCAGCGCGTTCGCGAGCCCGAACCCGCGATCCCGGTGGCCGTGCCAGTCGACCTTGACGTCTTCTCCCGTGTCGGCGACGAGCTCCTTCGCGAACCGAATCAGCTGTCTGACGCCGTGCGGCGTCGAGTGACCCACGGTGTCGGCGAAGCAAATCCGACGGGCCCCCGCCTCGATCGCCGCCGTGTACAGTCTGGTGAGCGTCTCGGGACGCGAGCGCGTGGTGTCCTCCGTCACGTACATCACGTCGAGCCCCTCACCCACGGCGAACGTGATCGCGTCTCGCGTCGACGTCAGGATCCGATCGACGTCCCACCCTTCGGCGTACTGCCGGATCGGCGAGCTTCCGATGAAGGCGCCCACCTCCATCCTGAGACCGGTCGCCTGCTGGATCCGCGCGATCGGCTCGATATCGGCGCGGACGGTTCGACCCGCGGCGTTTGCCGAGATCGCCAAGTCGTTGTCCGCGATCTCGCGCGCCAGGGCCAGCACCGCGTCGTATGTCCGCGGGCCCGCGCCGGGGAGCCCGATGTCCGCGGCGTCGATCCCGAGCTCCACCATCATGTGGAGGAGCTCGATCTTCTTTTCGATGGGGGGGTCTAGAACGCTCGGGTTTTGGAGCCCGTCGCGAAGCGTCTCGTCGTCCAGCTCGACGCTCATCCCGGTGAAGTCGAAGGACCCCGGGAGCTGGTTCCAATCGTAGATCAGGTCATCCTGATTCAAGCCTACCTCTCGAGCGCGTCGATTTCCGAGTGATCGCCCACGTTCACCGATCCCTTTACTCCACGCAGGGTCACGTGGTCCCCGATGATGGAGCTCGACAGGTCACACGCCTCGATCGTCGACGACGCGCCCACGATCGTGTCGGCGAGCTTCGATCCGCGGACCGTCGACCCACCGGCCACGCTCACGTTGGGCCCGAGCCGCGAATCCACGATCACGACGTCCTCCCCCAGGGCCACGTCTCCTTCGATCGTGACCGAGTCCGGGGCGCTCAGGTCGCCGCCGTGCCCGCGTTCCAGCATGACTCGGTTCGTGTCGAGCACGGTCTCGGGCTTGCCACAATCAAACCAACCGCCGACCTCGGCCGTATAGAGCCGGGCCCCGCGATCGATCATGTACTGAAACGCGTCGGTGAGGAAGTACTCGCCGAGATTGGGATCTTGGCTCAAGACGTGGCGAACACCCTCGAACAGCAACTCGTAGTCGCGGATGTAATAGAGGCCGATGTTGGCGAGCTTCGAGACCGGTTCGCTCGGCTTCTCGATGATCCGCTCCATGTACCCGCTCTCATCTGTGAGGACGACGCCGAACCGTTGATAATCCTCGACCTCTTTCGCCCAGATGATCCCGGCGGCGTCGCTCTCGCGCTGGATCACGCCGAAATCGGCGTCGAACAGCGTGTCCACGAATACGATGAGCACGGGGCCGTTCACGTACGGCTCGGCGAGCGCGATCGCGTCGGCCGTACCGCGCTGCGACACCTGTTCGACGTAGCGCACCGGCATCTCCGGGTGCTCGTCCGCCATGTACGCCTCGATCTGCGGGGCCAGGTGGCCCGTGATCGCGATCATCTCCTCCACGCCCTCGGCCCGGAGCTGCTCGACGACGTACGACAGCACGGGTCGATTCGCCACGCGCAGCAAGGGTTTCGGGCGCGAATGCGTGTGGGGACGGACTCTTGTACCCTTCCCCGCCAACGGTATTATGGCCTGCATGTCGAGCCGTTTGTCTGTCTGGGGATCGATCGTGGAAGCCGAGGAACGGAGCCCGCATGGATCGGGCCTCGGCCATCGCCAACCTATCCCGACCCGACGGGAATGGCCAACCGGCTTCGAGGCGCGCCGCCGGGGCTCCCGACGTTGAACGGCGGGGGTTCGAAGGCCCCGCTCGGCGAGACGTTGCGTCGTTGGCGTACCGAGAACGTGGCGGACACCCGCCGGGCCGGCGGACCCGAGCCCCGCCTCTACGAGACTCCGTTCGCTCGCGTGTGGGATGAGATCCTGGCATACGTCGATGCGCACGGCCGTTGGGCCCTCCTCCACAAGGATGAGGAGCTGGGTCTGATCACGGTGGCGTGCACGACCCCGGTGTTCCGGTTCGTCGATGACGTCACGATCTGGGTCGCCCTCGACGACAACGGGCTCACGCGGGTCGACGCGCTCTCGCGCTCCCGGCGCGGTCGCGGGGACCTGGGCGCCAACGCGCGTCGGATCGTCCGGATGCTCCGTTCACTCGACGCGGCGCTCGGTCCGAGCGCGCGCCTGGCGACGACCCGCCGACCGGACCGCCCGGACGCGTCGAGCCCCTCCGGTGGCCGTTCGACGGTCGCGTGATGGCGATCCGCGACGCAAGCCGTCCGTACGCGCCGCCGCTCCCCGCGCTCCTCGTCGTGTGCTCGGCAGCCTTCGGGTGTCGCGACATGGCGCCCGATGCGGACCGGGGAGCGGCGGATGCGGAGTCGGCGGATCCCTCGGCGCTCCGTGTGGATGCGCGATACCTGACGCACCTCGCGTTCGCGGGCTCCGACGGACGGCTGTTCTACGGCTCCTTCGACCAGACCGCGGAACGCGGACGGCTCGAGCGAGCCTACGGCGTCTGGTGGGCGGGGGCCGACGGTTGGCAGTCGTTGGTCGAGACCCGCGATACGATCCCGGTCGCACGCGCGGGCTGGCGTCTCCTCCCCGCGCGACCCATGACGGTCCGGATCGGCGACGCCGGGCAAATCGTGAGCGTGGCGTTCTCTCCCGACGACGAGTCGGAGAGCGCGGTTCGGCTCCAGGTCGGCGAGGAGGTCTCCGCCTGGACCGGCCCCACGGGGCAACGCGAGTCGCTCGGGATCGCGGTGATCCACGCCGAGGGTCGCGCGTCGCTCGGCGTCCTGTTCTTCCGCCGAGCCGCCCGTGCGCTGGGGATCCCACCCTCGGCCCCTCCGAGCCGGAGCTTCGTGCTGGCGGACTCGATCGGGAACGGGCTGCTCATCCACGAAGGCGGGGCGACGGGCCCCTCGGTCGTGCATGCGTGGCTCCACGGCGCGCTGTCCTCGTGGACCGATCTGGTGCTCGAGCCCGCCGACTCGGTCGGGCGCTCCGCGCGCTGGTCGTTCGAGATCCCCGGGACCGAGTTGAGGGGCAACCTGCGAACGAGACCGCTGCCCGCCGACGGCTCGCCGGTCGTCGCCGTCGAGTGCATCCTCTACGCGGGATCCGAGCAGTTCCGATTCACGGGTCTGACCACGGAGCTGCCCTCGCCCTGATGGACATCGACTGGCTGCGCGCGATCATCACGATCGGGTTCGGCGCCTTGGCGGGCGGCCTCACGAACCGCATCGCCGTCTGGATGCTGTTCCACCCGTACACGCCGCCCACGATGATGGGCCGCACGCTGAACTGGCTTCAAGGGGCGGTCCCCAAGAACCAGTCGCGTCTGGCCGACTCCATCGGACGCGTGGTGGGTGGGACGCTGCTGACTCCGGAAGACATCGCCTCGGAGCTGCACGAGCTCGAGGATGCGTTCCAGGACCGCCTTCGGGAGCTCGCCGTCGAGCTGAGCGCCGGAGAGCAGCCGTCGCTCGCCGAGATCCTACCCGCCGAGGCCGTTTCGGAGGTACGGGCCCTCCTCCTCACGCTGCTCGCCGAGGGACGGGAGTTGCTGGTCACCTCGATCGAGTCGCCGGAGTTCGGCGCGGAGGCCGCCCGTCTCCTCGAGACCGTCCGGGAGTCGCTGAGCGAGGAGCCGCTGTCGCGCACGCTCGAGGGCGAGCGTCTCGAGGCGGTTCGCGACGCGCTCGAGGGCTGGCTCGTGAAGCTCCTCGATTCCGAAGCGTTCGAGCGGACGATCCGACACCACCTCGACGCGGCCGCGCACCACGTGCTCGAGCCCGGACGCACGCTCGAGCAATTGATCCCGCAGGGCCTGGTCGCGGCCCTGGAGCACGCGATCAAGGATTACCTGCCGGTCGCCATGGAGCGTCTCGGGCGGCTGCTCGAAGATCCCGAGACGCGCCAGCGCGTCGAGCGGCTGATCCGCGAGCTGCTCGATCGGTTCATGAGCGACCTGCGTCTCCACCAGCGCGTCGTGGCGAAGCTCATCGTGACCGAGGAGACGGTCACCAAGGCGCTCGACACGCTCGAGGCCGAGGGGGCGGACAAGCTCGGCGAGGTGCTGCGCGAGCCCGAAGTCCAGTCCGCGATGGCGCGCAACGTCAACGACGGCATCGTGGAGTTCCTCCGCCGCCCGACCACGACGGTGCTCGGCGCGATCGACTCGCCGCAGGTCGGCTCCGCGCTCGACTCGATGTCCGAGTGGATCGTGCGGGCCGCGCGCGACGCGGGCGCGCGGACGTTTCTGCTCGACCAGCTCGAGGGCGCCCTCGGGCGTCTCGGGGAGCGAAGCTGGGCGGACGTGCTGCGCGTCGTTCCGGCCGACCGCGTGTCGGGCTGGCTCGCCGTGGGGCTGCGATCGGATGCGGGCCGAGCGCTCTTCGACTCGATCGCGGAGCCGGTGGCGGACCGGATCCTCGAGACACCCATCGGTCGCCTCGATCGGTTCCTACGCGATGACGCCGCGGTACGGCTCGCCGATACGCTCGGTCCGCCGACCTGGGACTGGGTCGCGCGCCAGGTCCCGGAGGTCGCGGACAAGATCAAGATCTCAGATCGGATCTCCGCGAAGATCGAGGGATTCCCCTTGCAGCGGCTCGAAGGCCTGGTGCGGGACATCAGCCAACGCGAGCTTGATCTGATCGTACGGCTCGGCTATCTGCTGGGCGGATTCATCGGGGCGATCCTCGTCATCATCAACACCATCCTCGGATGATTCGACGGTACATCTTCAGCGCAGGCGTCCTGGTCCTCGGCGGGTGCGGAGGGCCCGGGGCCGCGATCGATCGCAGCGAAGGCGCGGAGGGGCTGCGCGGTCTCGAGCTCGAGCAGCCGTTCGAGTCGCCGAACTTCGTGCTCGTGGACACGAACGGGGACCCGTGGGACTTCCGCGAGGAGACGGGGGGCTCGCTGCGGCTCCTGTTCTTCGGGTACACGCACTGCCCCGACATATGCCCGGTCCAGATGGCGATCCTCGACGCGGCGCTCGACGGGCTCGCCTACGCGGAGCGCCGGCAAATCGAGGTTCTGTTCGTCACGACCGACCCGGAGCGCGACACGCCGGAGCGTCTCCGCGCCTGGCTCGATCGCTTCGACACGTCGTTCATCGGTCTCGGAGGGGATCTCGACTTCATCAACCGGGTCCAGACGGCACTCAAACTCCCCGAGGCCGTCGCCGATCCCCCGCACGACCCGGAGACACCGCATCTCTACGACGTGGGACACGCGACCCCGATCGTGGCGATCACGGGTGACGGCTGGGTCCGGGCCATGTACCCGAGCGGCGTGCGGCAAGCGGATTGGCAGCACGATCTCCCGCTGTTGCTCGCGCTCAACCGGGAAGTGACCGAGGCCGCGGGGGCCACCGAGGGCTCGTAGCATGCAGTGGTGGTGCGCCGCGCAGGGTGTCCCTTGGTCCTGGACCTGGCAGGCCTACCCCGGCGTATGGCTCTTCGTAGCGCTCCTCGTGCTCGCCTACGCTCGACTCACACGCGGCACGTCGACGACGCGGCGGCAGCGCGTCTGGTTCGGGACGGGCGTGCTTCTGCTTTGGGCGGCGCTCGACTGGCCGCTCGGTGCTTTGGGAGCCGGGTATCTCGCGTCGATCCACATGGTGCAGTTCCTTCTCATCGCGCTCCTGGCGCCTCCGCTGCTGATCGCAGGGCTCCCGAGAGACGCGCTCGTACGGCGTTCGCGCGGACCCGCGGTCGGAGTCCTGCGCTTCCTCACGAGACCCGTCGTGGCGCTTCTCGCGTTCCACGCCATCGTGATCGCCACCCACTGGCCCGCCCTCGTCGACGCGCTCATGAGCTCGCAGCTCGGTTCGCTGGTCCTCGACATGGCGTGGCTGATCGGCGGACTCGTCTTCTGGTGGCCGGTGGTGAGCCCGATCCCGCACCGACCTCGCTTCCCGTTCGGGGCGCGGATCGGCTACTTGATCGTCAGCACGGTGCTCATGACGCTGCCCTACGTGTTCCTCACGTTCGCGCGGCTCCCGTTCTACGCCACCTACGAGCTGGCGCCTCCGGTGGGGATGCTCAGCGCCGGGGAGGACCAGCGGATCGCGGGACTCATCATGCGGATCGGCGGGGGCGCCATCCTCTGGAGCGCCGCCGGCGTCCTCTTCTGGTTGTGGTATCGCTCCGAGAACGAGCTCGAGCGGAGCTCGGTGGCTTAGGAGGCTGCGGAGCCGACCCAGGCGAGATACGCGGCGGAGCCGCCCACGGCCGGCAGCGCGAGCACCTCGGGCACGTCGTAGGGGTGGAGAGAGACGATGGCCTCGGTGAGAGCCGGCACGCGCGACGCGACGGTCTTGAGCAGCGCCAGCGCCTCGCGGTCGTGTTTCGCCTCACCCTCCCACGTGTACAACGAATCCACTCCGTCGAGGATGTTCGCACACGCGATCAGCCGTCGGTCGAGGAGCTCGCGGGCCAGCTCCGTCATCGCGTCGCGGTCGGGTCCCGTCACCAGGACCACGACCACTTCATCGCTCATGGGCCGTCGCGATCCTTCTCGGTCTCGCTCAACGCATCGTCCAACCGCTCGTAGAGCGCCTCGATCTCCGCCGCGTATCGCCGGGAGATGACGCGTCGTTTGACCTTGAGCGTGGGCGTCAGCTCGCCGCCTTCGATCGTGAACGGACCGGCCACCGGCAGGATGTCACGCGGCCGCTCGTAGTGCGCGAACTCCGCGCACCGGGTCGCGACCGCGCGCGACAGCAGCTCTACGGCGCTCGGGGACGCGAGCACGTCTTCATCGGATGCCTCCTCGACGCCGTGGAGCCGACCGCGTAGGACGGAGAATTCGGGCACGACGACGACGATCGGGAACTTCTCTCCATCGCCGAGCATGACCACCTCGGCGATCAGCGGGTCGCGCTTGATCTCCGCCTCGATCGGCTGCGGGGCGATGTTCTTCGCGTACGCCGTGATGATCAGGTCCTTCTTCCGATCTGTGATCGTGAGGTAGCCGTCGGCGTCGATCTCGCCCACGTCACCGGTGTGGAACCATCCGTCCTCGTCGAGCGCTTCGGCCGTCGCGTCGGGAAGGTTGTAGTACCCGTCCATGATCTGGGGACCACGCGCGAGGATCTCCCCATCCTCCGCGATCTTGAGCTCGGTACCGGGGATGGGACGTCCCACGGTCCCGAGTCGGACGCCGTCCACGGGGTTGAACGCCAAGACGGGTCCGGTCTCGGTCAGCCCGTATCCCTCGAGCACGCGTAGCTTGGCGGCGTAGAAGAACAATGCGACCGCGGGCGACAACGGCGCGCCGCCGCTCGCGAACGTGCGGATCGCGCCACCGGTTCGTTCCCGTAGCTTGCTGAACACGAGCTTGTCGGCCAACGCCGCCTGGAAACGCAGGACGAGGCTCAACGACTCCCCGGCGAGCTCTCGCGCCGCGCGGAGCTCACCCACCTGACGCGCCCAATGGAAGATCCCTTCCTTCGCGCCACCCGCCTCGCGCGCGCTCTCCTCCGCTCGCTCGAGCACCTTCTCGAACACGCGGGGGACCGCGGCCAGAAACGTCGGGGACACCTCCCCCATGTCGCGGACGACGGTCTTCGTCGACTCGGCGTACGCGACGCTGACGCCTCCCAACCACATGATGTAATGACCCACGGTTCGCTCGAACACGTGGGCCAGGGGGAGCAGCGACAACGCGATCTCGTCGTCCTCGAGCGGGAAGACGCGCAACGTGAGCACGGCGTTCGAGTGAAAGTTTCCATGCGTGAGCATCACGCCCTTGGGGTCGCCGGTCGTCCCCGATGTGTAGATCAGGGTCGCCAGCTCATCGGGTCGCGTCTCTTGCGCGTACGACTCGTACGAAGCGACCACGTCTTCGGGCGCGCGCTCGCCGGTCCCCATGAGCGCCGAGAGCTGCATGACGGGGAGCGCGGTCTCCGCCGACGCATGCGCGGCGTCGAACGCGATCGCGAGCTCGAGCGCGGGCAGCTCGTCGATCACTTCGGCCACCTTGTCGAGTTGCTCCTGGTCTTCGAGGAAGATCGCCTTGGCACCCGAGTCCGCGAGAACGTAGGCGATCTGCTCCGGCGGGAGCACCGGGTAGACGGGCACGGACACGAGCCCCGCCATGACGATGCTCCAGTCGGCCAACGCCCACTCGAGCCGCGAGTGCGCGAGGATGGCGATGCGGTCCCCGCGCTCGAAGCCCTCCGTACGCAGTCCCAGCGCGATGGCGCGCGTCCGCTCACCGATCTCGCGCGTCGAGGTCGACGTCCAGACCCCATCCGGCCCGCGCGAGCGGACCGCATCCTCTCGACCGTTGGAGAGCCCCGTCAGAAAGACATCGACGAGGGTCCCGGGCCGGTAATCGTCCGGTAGGGGTGTCGAGGATACGGGGCTACCGGTGGCGCTCAGAGACCGGTTGGCTCTCCGGCCGCCACACCCAGTCGCTCCAACGTCCGGCGTGCGTGCGCGACCTGTTTGGGTGCCTCGCGTTCGGGGCGTGCGTGTTCGAGAAACGCGCGCAGGTGCCGCGTGGCGTCGCGCCGTTCCCCCGCCTTGAGCAGGAGGAAGGCCAAGCCGTAATGCGCGGACGGACTGCGAGGTCGCAGCTCCAGCGCCGCCCCGTAGTAGCGCGCCGCCTCTTCGTAGACTCCCATGTGCGTGTGGACCACCGCCATCTGCTCGAGACACGCCGGATCGTTCGGCTTGTGCTTGAGTGACAGTCGAAAGGAAGTCAGCGCGTCGTGATACAGTCCCTGACGCGAGAGGGCGACCCCCTCTTCATAGTAGTCGGGAGTCCGATCACCACCCCCGCCGCGCTTGTCCCAGATCTTCCACCACGCCATGGCTTCGGCTCGCCCCCCGCAACGATCCGGAAAGTTCCCTTTGAACGGGAAGCTTCCACTGTCTGGAGAAAGCGCAATTTAGAGCGTCGGACGTCCGAGTAGCAAACCGCGCGAGGCGATGCTCAGCGTCGCTCGCCGACCCAGGTCGTGTCGTCGCGCGCGAGCTCTTCGAACCCCGCCTCGCGGAAGGCGGCGGCGTCACCCTCCCCGGGATCGAGCAAGACGATCCGGCCTCCTTGGCAGAGACAGCGGCGCGCCTCTTCGAGCGCACGTTCCGCCGGCCCTCGCAGGGCCATCGCGTGGAGCGAGCCCATGCGGATGGGCCACGGTCGCTCGGGCGCGGCGCGGAGGGGGTTGATCCCCTCGGCGAGCTCCTCGACCGAGAGCGTCGGCGCCGAATCCCGTTCCGACCACGCGAGCACTTCGACGCGCTCGCCGAACCGGACGACGGGAAGCGCGAGATCGTCCAGACCGGGGCCCAGCAGGACGATGACGCCGCGCTCCTCCGCCAGCCCCAGCAGGGCGGCCAACCGCACCGCGGTGTCTTCCGGCCCGTTGATCTGAGCCGTCCCGTCGGCGCGGACGGACTCGCCCGGGGGCTCGCTCGCGGTCGGAGCGGCACCTTCGGGGGAGCCGCGGGATCGAAAGTCCATCGCCCCGGCCTCGATCGGGATCTCGATCTCGCACATGGGGCAGCCCAGCCAACCCCGGATGACGCGCCGTCCGTCGGCCTCGTCGACGAACGCGACGAGGCCGAAGCCCGATCGACACTCAGGGCAGTCGAGCGCCTCGGCGAGCTCTAGAAACACCCGTGCGTACTCCGGATCTCCACGTCGATCGGGCGCGGTGGGCGATGCATCATGGGGTCATAGCGTGTTGGGCGCGTGCGCGAGTCGGAGGAACTCCTCGCGCGTCCGATGATCGCGACGGAACAGACCCCGCACCGCGCTGGTGATCGTCTTCGAGTTCTGCTTCTCGACGCCCCGCATCATCATGCAGAGGTGCATCGCCTCGACCACCACCCCGACGCCCTGGGGCGCGAGCACATCCTCGATCGCCTGCGCGATCTCCTCCGTCAACCGCTCCTGCACTTGAAGTCGACGCGCGAACACGTCGACGACGCGGGGAAGCTTGCTGAGCCCGACGATTCGACCATCGGGGATATAGGCGATGTGCGCTTTCCCGAAGAACGGGAGCATGTGGTGCTCGCAGAGCGAGTAGACCTCGATGTCGCGTACGAGCACCATCGAGTCGTGCGCTTCCTCGAAGATCGCCGTACCGATGACATCTTCGACCGTCTCGTCGTACCCTCGCGTGAGGAACTGCATCGCTCCGGCGACCCGCGCCGGGGTACGGACGAGCCCCTCGCGAGTCGGGTCTTCGCCGAGCAGCTCGAGCTGTCGTCGGACGAGCTGCGCGAGCGGCTCCTCGTCCTCTCCTTCGTACTCCCCCGGTTCTTCGAGGAGCTTCGCTCGGACGTCCGCGCGTCCGCTCTCGTCCCGCGCTCGGAGCAGCGCCTCATCGACGTGCGACACGCCACACCTCTTTCCGTCGACACCCACAATGCAAAAGGGGCGACCCCTTGGGTCACCCCCCCTGTAGAAGCAGATGCGAGGTGATTTTTTGAAGCCCTCCGCGAAACGGTTCGGCCCCTACCTTCGGTTTTCGCCGTCCCCAGCGGGGCATGACGTCCGCCTCCGGATCGGAGACTCTACGGGCATTTGTTGGCTCAAAAAATACGTCCTCGCATCCGTTGCACGGAACGTTAGCGCAGACCCCGTGCCGCGGCAATCGGCATCGCTCTCGAACGCCGGGACGCCCCGACGGCCGGCCGGTGAGGGACGTTCGACGCTAACCGGTGATCCGCACGGCCTCGGGCTCCCAGGTCCACGTCGGATCCACAGCCTTCACCGCCAGTCCGAGCGCTTCCAGCATGCGCTCCGCCCGATCCGGTGACAGCGTGCGACCTCGACGATGGCTCATCGTCACGATCACGAGGTCTCGAGAAGGGATGATGTAGACGCGCTGCGTGTGAGACCCGGCGGCGTAGCAGGTGTCCTCGGGCATGGTGAGCATCTCCTCGCGTTCGCGCTCGGAGACGAAGATTCCCGAGCAGTATCGCTTGGCCAGGCCGGACAGTCCGAGTCGCTCGCCGGTCCCGAGCGCGGGCTGTCCGATCGCCGGGTCGGCCAGGAGGGCGAAGAAGAACGGAGCGACGGCGAGACGGCGGAAGGAACCCACGGCAACCTCCGGCAGGATCTCGACGCGGGAGAGGCGCTTCACGTGGCGCGGTCGTTTGCACCCGCGTTCTGGATACGTTCCTCGAGTACGCCTCCGTCGGGTCCGCTCATAAGAGACGCCCCCCGACCGACGCATCCGGAGCGCCCGGCCCCCCACGCATGCGTGCCGCTGCCTCGCAATCGACGACCCGCATACGCAGTGGACCGGGACGCTTCCCGATGCTCAACCCACCATCGCAGACTCCACCTCTCCGAGGGCAGCACCCTCGGTCGAGAGCGCCGCGAGATCCGCTTCCGGGCCCTCCGCGGTGACGACGGCGTAGCGCCTCCGAAGCCGATGTCGAACCCCGACGAGCACATTGGGCTCGTCGTCGTCGAACAGGATCTTCTCGCTCACGCCGCCGCCTCTTTCCCCATGGTCTCCTCCGCGAACGCGACCCAGGCATCGAGTCGGCGGAGCAGATCGAGACGCCCCAGGTGCACCTCATCGAGCCGCGACGTCATGGCGGCCGGATCGCGCCAGCCCTGCGAGAGCACATCGGCGACGTGCACGATCGTGAGGGCGTCCAACATCGGTCGAGGGTGCTCCGAGGGGAGCGTGTGATAGGCGACCGCTTCGACGATCGGATCCGGGAGGCCCCACAACCCGAGCAGATATGCGCCCACCTCTCCGTGGCTGGCGCCGAGCACCTCGCGCTCGACCACGGACGTCGGCGACGAATCCGCCGCGGCGCGAGCGAGGACGTCCGCGTACTCGTCGGGGTACGCCTTCGCCAGTATCAGCTTGCCCACCTCGTGGAGCATACCCGCCGTGAAACAGTGATCGACGAGCGTCCGATCCAGCTTCTCCGATCTGGCCACCGCCGCCGCCAGTCGCGCGGTGCGTCCGCTGTGGGCCCAAATGGCGTCCAACGACATGGCGCTGATCGTCGCGGCATCGAACTGCGCGAAGGCCTCCTCAGCGAGAACCAGAGTGGCGATCGTGTCCAACCCGAGGAACGAGACGGCGTGTCGGATGCTCGTGAGCTCCCGGCGCACGCCGAAGAACGCCGAGCTCACGAGCTTCAGGACCTTCGCGGCCATGGCCACGTCCTGCTCGATGATCTCCGCCACCCGGTCGATCGATGGCTCGTCCGCGTTCAGTTCTTTACAGAGCGCGTAATACAGCTGGGGCAGGCTGGGCAGAGAATCCACCTGCGAGACGATGGCCATCAGACGCTCGGCCGACAGGACACGCCGGAGCGCCAGCGCCTGATCGATGGTGGCGCGGAGCTCCTCCGCGTCGCAGGGCTTGGCGAGGTATTGGTGCGCGGGACTCACGACGCGCATGACCTCCGTACGGCTCGCCTCGCCCGAAAGGACGATCCGGATCGCCCCGGGGTGCTCCTCCTTGACCCGGGACAACAGCTCCGCGCCGTTCATGCCCGGCATCCTCATGTCCGAGACCACGACGTCGATCTCGGACCCCGCCATGAGCGACAAGGCTTCCTCGCCGCTCTCGATGAACGTCATGTCCCAGTCATCCCGCTTGGCGCGAAGCATCCGACGCAGCCCGCTCAGGACGTTCGGCTCGTCGTCGACGAACAAGACCCGAGTCATGCCGCTACCTCCTCTCCGCCCGTAAGGAGCGGCAATTGGATCGTGAATGTCGTCCCGACGCCCGGTGACGAGGCGACCCGAAGCGACCCGCCGTGGTTCTTCACGATCACGGAATGCGCGATGCTCAGCCCCTGGCCCGTTCCCCGCCCCACGTCCTTGGTCGTGAAGAACGGCTCGAAGACCCGTCCCTGAACTTCCGGGCTCATGCCGCAGCCGGTGTCGCTGATGGAGATCTCGACCGCGTCTCCGAGGGAGCGAGTTCCGATGGTGATCTGCCCCTTGCCACCCGATCCGTCACCGACGACGGCCTCGATGGCGTGAGCCGCGTTGACCAGCATGTTGACCATGACCTGGTTGAACTGGCCGGGTGAGCAGGTCACGGCCGGCAAATCGGGATCGAACGCGGTCTCGACGTCGGCCACGTACTTCCACTCGTTGCGGGCTACGGTGAGGGTGCTCTCGATGGCGGCGTTGACATCGATGGCGGTATGTTCGTTGCTCGGGTGCGCGTAGTCCTTCATCGCGCGGACGATCTTCGCGACGCGGTCCGCGCCCTCCAGCGACTGCGCGATCGCGGTCGGCATCTCCTCGAGCAAGTAGTCCAGATCGGCCTGTTCGACGGCGTCGGCGACCGCTGCGACCTGTGCGTCGGTGAGCTCGCCCGCGCCCGCCGCTCGGAGCAAGCCGCGGAATTGCGCCACGACACCCGCCAGGTCGGTCATCCCGTCGCCGAGGAATCTCAGGTTGTCCCCGACGAACTGGATCGGCGTGTTGATCTCGTGCGCGATTCCGGCCGCGAGCTGACCGACCGCTTCCAGCTTCTGGGATTCCAACAGCTGATCGTTGAGGCGGGCCTCCTCGATGCGGTCGCGGCGGACTTCCACGAACCCCGTGACCTCGCCCGCCGAATCTCGGATCGGGGCGATCGACACGTCCGCCGGGTAGGGCGCCCCGTCCTTGCGCATGAACTCGAACGGACCGGACCACTCGTCACCCCTACGAAGCGTCCGCCAGATCTCCGCGGTCGTGTCGTCGTCGTCCCGTAGCTGGAGCGTATCCGGCAGCTGACCGACCGCCTCTTCGTTCGAGTACCCGGATAGACGCTGGAAGGCGGGATTCACGTACATCATCTGCCCATCCGGATCCATGAGCGCCACTGCGTCGGTGGTCTGGATCACGACGGCCGCCAGCTGCCGATTCTCGTGCTCGCGGGCCCGTTGCTCCACCACATCCCGTATGATGCACATTACCACGGCGCGCGCGTCGACCTCGGCGCGACTGACCGAGATCTCGACCGGTAGCGTCTGACCGGCTTTCCCGACGATCTCGAGCTCGGACGATGTCGTCGACTCCTCGGCCAGCTCCCGACCGTCGATCGCGACGCTGAGTCGAGGGTGTACGCGTCTGAGCTCGCGCGGGATGACTTCGTCGATCGAGACGCCGAGCAGCTCGCCGGGCGCGTAGCCGAGGATCGTCTCCGCGCGGCTGTTGGCCAGCTCGATCATCCCGTCGGACGAGCAGACGAATATGCCGTCCGGGGCGAGCTCGAGCAGACTTCGGAACTTCTCCGCTTCGTGACGGGCGGACGCGCGGGCGCGCGACGCCGCGGTTCCGATCAACATCACCAGCAGAATGAAGCCCACCAAAGTGTTCAACAGCAGGCCGATCACCACGGGGCCGATCGTCGAGGTCGGTGGCACGGACAGCGACCCCGGGTAGAACCGGATCGCTGCCATGGCGCCGTAGTGAATACAGGAGATCGCCAATCCGATTGCGATCCCCGCCAACCGGGTGTACGACCGACTCTCGCCTCGACCGAATCCATCGAAGCAGCGCAGCGCGACCCAGGCGAGCGCCACGGTGCCGACGAGCGAGAGCCCGAGAAGAGTCGGTTGGAAACGCATCTCCGCCGTCGTTCGGACGGCTGCCAACCCGCCGAAGTGCATCCCTCCGATGCCGAGAGCCAGAAGCACGACGGCGGCGACCCGACGCCGCGCATCGGTCTCATCGTTGACGTAGACCGCCAGCCCGAGGGCACACCCGACGAACGCGGGCAACATCGACAACAGCGTGCCGGTGGCGTCGTAGGCCACGGCGACCGGGAGCCGAACGGCCAGCATCCCGGTGAAGTGCATGGCCCAGATTCCGGAAGCGAGCGTGAGGATTCCGGCAAACGACCAGGCGCGACGGACGGGGCCCACCTTTGCCGCTCGCATACGCTCGATCGACCGGAGCGATACGAAGCCGGCGAGACACGCGGTCGCGATGGAGAGAAAGACGGACCAGGCGTCGTACGACAGGGGCAGAGGGGCCCCGAGACTGTCGAGCCAACCGAACTTCATGACCGTCACTCCTACGCGTGCCGGCCGCTTCCCCCTGGTCGCATCAGCTAGTGTCGGTCTCCGGCGATGGTGTCTTTAATCCCCCACCGACTACCGTTAGTGGGCAGCATGTGTTAGACTACAGGTGCAGTTGCAACGGCTCCGCAGAAGGGTTGATCTTCGGACGCCGTCGGATGTGGGGGTCCGCGACGTCTCGCCCGCCTGCTCGAGAGAGGTTGGGCGGGTCAACGGAGCAGTAAGGGTCGCGTACCCCCCAAGGTCGCGTCGTGCTCCGCCGCCCGCCTCTCGCTCCTGCAAATCGTGCTTGTACGGCCCTACCCCAGTCGCCCCCGATCCCGACGCCTGACACCGGATCACAGTCCGAGTGTGTGCGTATACTTGAGCACCAGTTGACGAGCGTCGGTCCGGGGCAGGCGAAGATCCGATGCCTCCGGCGGCTCGAGATCGGTGTTCAGGGACTCGTTCCATACCAGCCAAAGGTCGCGGCCCTCGCGAAAATTGTACCGTAGCCGAGTGTTGCCTGTGATGCGATCGATCGTGCTGTTGTACTGAACGAACGCTTCGGCGGAGAGGCGGGAATTCCACGCCGCGCGAGCGCGAAATCCCAGGAGATGAGAGTCGAACGCTTGGGCGCGATCGTCGAATCGGATTCGATTCAGCTGGTAGTCGCCCATGAGCTCGAGATGCTTGGAAGCCCGCCAGCGGAGAGTCGTCCACAGGCGAAGCTTGCTGCCGTCGTAGAACTCGCCGGCTTGAAGCGTGACGATCGGAGCAATTCGCCAGCCGTCAGGCGGACCGAAGGACAGCCATGCTTCGGTCATCCAGTACTCGCCGGGTAGCACCTCGGCCTCATCGGAGAGACAGAAGCCTTCCCGCGTATCGTCATAGCTGTGGTTCGTGGAGACCAGGATCGTGGCGCCGTTCTTCGTCTCGAGCCAGAAGAAGGGGTGGAGCCAAGCCGTCGACACGTCACCGCCCTGGTTGCGGAACCAAGCGTTGCCCCAGTGCCCGATCCAAATCCGGCGGAAGGGGGACGTTTCTCCGAGGAACCACTGGTAGTCGACCGAGCTGCCGACGCGCGAGAAGTCGCTCCGGCTCTCGAAGCCGACGCCCGGATCATAGCCGGGCCCGGAGCGGGTGAAGGTGGTGGAGTAGCTCAACCCCTGGACGCGCCGGCGAGACCAGTCGAGGACCAGCCGGCTGTCGTCCCACCCTCCCGATGCCAGGATCGCGCCGTCGCGACGCTGGAAGGTCTGTAGCCACTTGACGGTGAAGTACTCGTCGCCCCAAGGGTTGAGGCTGCCATCCAGACCGTAGGTGAGATTGTGATCCCCGCCCTCCGCGGCGCGCGACGTGAACATCCCGCCGACGTAGGACGTGGTGTTGAGGACCCGGGCCCGCACCCGGCCCACGCCGAGGTTCTCGGACGGCCCCCCGTCATGACGAGCCGTCTGCATCGACAGCGCCCCGAAGTCCACGCCGGCCAAACGACCGACGGCCCGGATGCCACCCAGAATGCGCACGGGTTGGCCGTCGACCAGGCCGATTCTGCGACTGTGAAACAGCCGCCCCTCGTCCGCGCCCGTAGAGAAAGCGAACAGACCCGCCCGCTCGAGAAAGAACGGGCGCTTCTCCTCGAAGAACAGGGGGAAGCGTGTGAGGTTGACCTGTTGCTGATCCGCCTCGACATCGGCGAAGTCCGTATTGACGGACAGATCGATCGTGAGGTTCGACGACGGACTGACCTTCGCGTCCGCCCCGATCTCGAACGAGCCGTCGGTACGCCGCTCGAAGGCAGTCTCACTCGGCACCAAAGACGACTGTTGATCCAGCCCCGACAACAGATAGGGCGTCACATAGACCGGGTTCCGCCGAGACACACCCCGCAGTCGGACGTCTTGCATGATGGACACCTTCGTGTCTTCGAAGTCGGACGGGATCGCGGGGAACGTCACGCGCTCGTTCGTTCTAGACGTCCAACGATAGACCGTCATGCCCATGACGACGTCGCCGCCCTGCGGCGTGAAGCGTAAGGAAGAGAACGGAATCCGCATCTCCCCGCTCCAACCGCTCGGGCCGATGTTCGTCCTCAAGTCCCAGAACGTGTCCCACGTGTCGGACACGTCGTCGCCGTCGCGCGTGATGTCGTAGTCGAGTCGCACACCCAGTGGCGTGCCGGTGAACCGCACCGCGTTCTCGTTGTCGTTGAACGTATCGAGCAGGATGCCGAACGTGTCATCGCCGCTCCAGAAGTCACGGCGGAGCGAATACGCGTCGATGTTCGTGGGATCGTCTTCGTGGAGCATCGCCGCGACCCATAGGTACTCATCGTCGTACGCCACACGAAGCTCCGTGCGCTCGCTGGGCGTCCCCAGATAGGTCGGCGAGTACATGCTGAGCGGCAGTGGATCGATGGCCTGCCAGACCGCTTCGTCCGGGATCCCGTCGAATTCCACCGGACCACCGAGACGAGGGAGGTCCATGATACCTTCCGCCATCGAAGCGGCGCCGGACGGACTGCCGACCGTCGAGGAGGGATCGTCTCCCGCGACCACTTCCTGAGCGGCGCCGGTCGACGCCGAGAGAGCGGTGACTGCCGCGAGCAGCACCGTGGTGATCGGCGCCGGGCCGACGACCCGTACGATGCCGGCGGTCATTCGCTGCACGAACGAAACTGCGGACCGGTATGTCGGTCCGGACACGTCGATGTACATCTTGCCCCCACGTAGGCCGAGGCGACGCCCGCACCCGGACGTAGGGAGAGCGACGCGACGACGGTTGATTCGTTGGTGTCCTGAGGGCGCGGCGAGGAGATCCACGTCGCGCTTCGAGTCCCGCGATCAGGTCCGTGGGGGCGCGCGGGGCTGCGGGAGAAGCGTCCGCGATCCGAAGCCGCGCACCGAGATGAGGTTGCGCTTCGGGCTCGACGGCGTGGGGGACGCGAGCGTCCCACTCGACGATCGAGCGGGGAGCCCATCTTGAAACGGACCGGCGTGCGGCAGCGCACACTCGGCCGACATGCCCACATCATGACAACCCTCGGAAGGCCCATGCACGTGCCGGTCGCGATGCGACGGGTGCTCGTGCCACGTCTCGACGACGGGCGTCACGGCCGCGAGACCGAGCTGGAGCACGACGAGCGCCCACGCCGTCCCGGCCGAGCGACCCCCCAAGCGGGTCGCCCGGCCTGCGAACGGCGATGACCGAAGGCGGAGCTTCATCGCTTCCGCACGGACGAGGACCGGCTCAGAAGCTCTCCCTCCTCTTTCTCCGCCCTCTTCTTCATGGTGTCCATGGCCACTCGCCACGCCGTGCTCGGTGTCGTACCGGCCGCGATGGCGGTTCTGTCCTTCTGTCGCGGACATCGTGGGCGGGTCGCGCGCTTCCGATCGCGAGCCACAAGCTGCCGGTCGCGAGGAGCAGCCACCCCAAGAGAGTCACGAGCGGGAAGCCGAGCGCCAGCAGTGACGTGGCGACCCCGGTCTTCGGTTGAAAGCGGGGAACCTCCGTCCAGTCGGTGTCCTCGATGGTGGTGTTCGTGAAGACCAAGGGATGGAAGTGGGCCTTTAACCGTTCGTGGTAGTCGCGTACGGCCTGGACATGCCTCAAGTGGCCTGACACGTCGGTACCGGCGACGCGGTCCAGGGCCAACTGGGTCGCGACCGACGGAAGGAGCACGGACCAGCGCCGAGCCCAGGACTCGCGCGCGCGAAGCCGTTCGGCATACAGATTGGCGCTCTCGCGAGCGAGCTGATCTCCCCGATGGTTCATCGCGTAGTACCACGCCCAGGAGAAGCCCTCCGCGGGGACGTCGTACTCGGAGAGGTGGGGATAGTCGACGTAGAACTGCTCCATCGTCTCCCCGACGGGCCGATCCCACGACGCGTGATACCCCTCACGCTGGAGCACCGTGAGCTCGAGCGCTTCGGGCATGGGGTGTCTCACCGCACTCACCAGGTTGAGCACGGCCGGCCCGGCGGCTACGGCGACGGTCCACGCACCCGCGAGGATCATTGCGTTGGTCGTGGAGGACCGGAACCGGAGCGCGACCGACAACGAGCCCACGAACCAAACGGTCACGTAGAGCGCAACGACGACGATCACGGAGACGGCCGATCGGTCGGGCGGGGCCCCTGCCACGGTCATTCCGAGGAGCAGGAGAAGTCCCGTGGCGAGCCCGATCAACAGCGCCCGTGCGCCGGCCTTTGCCGCCAGGGCCTCTCGTGCGGAGTGCGCTTGAGCCAGGACGAGCGACCACGTGCCCATCTCCTCCTCTCCGCTCCGCACGTCGTAGGTGAGCAGTATGACGACCAGCGGCAGGAGAACGATGAGCACGAAACCGAGATCGAGAGGCCCGGCGGCGAGCGCCGCGGGATTGCCGGTCTCCGCATCGTACAGCTGGCCCTCGAGCGCGAGGAGTCGAACCCGATGGTTCCACGGGTTGATATCGCGCTGACCTTGGAACAGTCCGGACCAGGCCGTCGGCGGTGTGCCCGCGGGGAACGCCAGATAGTACAGCGTCTCACCGGCCTCCGTGGTGCCGGGATAGCGGCCCAGCACTCGTTCGAACTGTACCGCGTGCGTCGCCTCCGCGACGCGCAGCGCATCCGTCATCTGACGCGTCCGCTGAGCTCCGCCCCAAACGGCGAATGCCCCGGCGGCGACGACGAGAGCCAGCGCCAGCACGGCTCCTGGCGATCGAGCCACACGTAGCAGTTCGAGCCGAAACAGGGTCCTCCGATCTCCTCGTGTCACGGTCGCGCGACTCCCCGGGCGGCCCACCGCAACGCGACGATGGGCCAGCCCAGCGCGAACAGGAGCGCCAGCCCGAAGAGGGGCTCGCCGAAGCTCGCCTGCGAGAGCGGCGGCGGCCGTGCGGCGAAGGTCGGAAAGCGTTGCCACTCTTCCGCTTCCACTCGCTGCGCGCGGTCGTCCTCATAGAGGATCTCGGTCGTATGGAGGTGATTCAGCCGTTGCACCATGTCGAAACGGAAGTCCTCCGCGTCCGCTCGGAATCGCTCCATGCCGGATGGGTCGGTGGCGGCCACCCGCATGGACAACCCGCGGAGCGCCATGTACGGGCTGAGGAACGCCGCCAGGGTCGCCCATCGGTCTTGATCCCGATGGACCCCGCTCAGACGATCGGCCGCATCGACGAAGACCCGCGTCGTCAAGGCCTCCCCCTCGGCGCTGACCACGCCGCCCCAGTTCACGGGCAGGTCCTCGACGGAGCTCGCTCCATAGCGGTCGAGGTACTCCTGCCTCAGCGCTCCGGAAAACGGGTCATCCGGATCGTGGCTGTCACCCATGAGCGAGAGCTCTCCGTCGATCCCGGCCTCGTACTCGGCTCGGGTCGGTGAAGGATGGAGCGCTCCCGCGAGGGCCGGCACCGCCCGCGGTAGCCCGATGCATGTGAGCACCCAGTAGGCGAGCAAGGCCCCGAGGGCGCCGTGCGACCGTGCGGCGTGGTTCGAGACCCAGACCGTGACTAGCACCCAGGAAGCGAGATACAGGGCGTACAGCCCCGTGAGGGTGAGAACCCTCGGCCACATCTGCCCGAACGGCCCAGGGTCTACCACGATCGCGGTCACGATCAGCGAGACCGCCAGCAACGGGAGCGCGACGATCCCGAACACCGCGGCCAGACCGAGCGCCTTGCCCGCGAGGAACTCCCCGTTGCCCACGCCTTGCGCGAGGGCCAATCGCAGCGTGCCGCGCTCTCGCTCGCCGCTGACCGTCCCGTGCCCGACGATCAGGATCATGAGCGGCACCAGGACCCCGAAGATCAGCGCGGGCGAGAGCTCCCCGAACCGAAGCATGCTGGTCGCGTGGCGGGCCTCACCGAAGTTGGGGAGGTTCTGCCGGTGGGCTTCCAGGAAAACCGACGTCCCGGCATACGACTCGACGCCCGGGTCGAATGCCGCGAGAGGCGAGCGATCCCGGAACGCGAGAAACCCATAGTGCGCGACCCGGTGGGGGTGCCGATCCGGCTGCTCGTTCCACGCCCGGTCCACCACGCTCTGGTAACGATCGCGGATCCCCGCCTCGGCGGTCTGGACGGTCAAGCCTCCGACCATCGCGATGCCGAGCACCAGGCCGAGTGTCACGGCGGTCCAGAACGGCAGACGTCTGGCACGCACGAGCGCAATCTCGTGCTTCGCCACCTGGATGACCCGAGAAGCCCGGTTCATCATCGCGCCCACCACGTGCTCGCCGTTGCGAGCTCGACCCGAAGCGTCCGCGGATCTCCCGGGATGTTCCCGGCCCGTGAAGCGAACAGCGACGACACCGCATAGGTCGTGTCGAACACGTTGTTCAGGCTCACTCGGAGATCGAAGCGGTCGGTCAGGCGGAGGTCACCGCTCAGATCCACGACGGCGTACGAAGGAGCGACGATCCCGGCAAACGTCTGTTGGCGTTCCCCCACGAACTGCGTGCTGACGCCGATCCCACCCGAGCCGACCGCGAAGCGGCCCGTCAGGCCCGCCGAGTGGCGGGGCGCGTTGGGCCACGGTTCGCCGACGTTGTCCGGCGCGTCGTCGTCGCGGACGATGCGCGAGACGAGAAGGGCATAGTTGGCGGACACGGCGATGCGGTCCCCGATCGATCCGACGGCATCGAGCTCTAGCCCGCGGCTGCGGACCTCCCCGGTCGCGAACACCGCCGAGAAGTTGTCGCCGTTCGGTCCGAAGTTCGGATCGGGCCGCAGGACGTTCGTCCTCGTGATCGTGTAGCCGGCCGCCGTGACCATCAATCGTCGGCCGAGGAGGTCGGCCTTGATCCCTCCTTCGAGCTGCCAACTCCGACCCGGATCGAACGGTCCGTTGGCCGACGGTACTTGATGTACGAAGTCGGGGCGAGAGAATCCGTTCGCGAAATTCCCGTAGAGCGAGACGACCTCGGACGGCTTGACGACGACCCCGAACCGCCCGGTGAACGCGGTGACGGACGACGTGCCGGCCTCCTCGAGAACCTCTCCTTCATCGTCGTACCAATCGACTCGAGCTCCGCCGGTCAACACGAGGGACGGCGTCACGAACGCCTGGTCCTGGACGTACACGCCGGTCCGCCGGGAACGCACGCTCTGCTCGGAGAACGACTCGGGCGTCAGGCCATACGTTGAAGGGTCGGCCACGCCGTACACCGGTGAGAAAAGGTCGAGGTCCGGCACCGGGCCATCGTTCCCGCTCTGTCGAGCGCGGGCGAAACGGAAGCGCCAATCCTGGGTGGCCGTTTCGACGCCGAGCAGGAGCGAATGCTCGCCGGCTCCGCCGAGGTCGAGACGCCTGTTGAGGTTGAGTGTTGCGCTCCAATCGTCGTTGCTCCGGAACTGGTCCCGAAACTCCCGTTGCATGGTTCGCTCGTCTTCGAGCAGCCCCCGAGGCTCGTGATAGTTCTCGGACCGATCGTAGCCCAGCGCTCGCACCGTGGCGTCGACGGAGAACCCGTCGTCGAAGGCGTGGTTGAGCGCGGCCTGGAATACCGTTGCGTCGAGGCGGGTGAAGTCCGTCGGCTCCGTCGCAGTCCAGGATCGGTCCGTGAGCATAGTGCCGTCAGCCGACACGGGGATCCCGCGGAGCCTGTGTCCGGTCAGATCCTGGTCGATGCGTTCCGCTTCCACGTCGAGGCGAGTCGCCTCCGATGCTCGCCAGGTCAGACCGCCGACCAAATGCAGATCGCGAAACCCCGCGTTGTTGCGGAAGCTGTTCTTCTCCTCGAAGAACGCGGCGGCTCGATAGAGGAACCGACGATCCTGATCGATCGGACCGGTGATTTCGGCGTTTCCACCACGCTGCTCGAAGGAGCCCCCGAAGATCGACGCTCGCGCCTCGAAAACGTCGAGTGGCTTCTTCGTCACGTAGTTGATCACACCCCCCGGCTGCGCTGAGCCGTAGAGCGCGGAGACCGGCCCCTTGAGCACCTCGACCCGCTCGATGTTCGTGAGTCGACCGACGCTCGTGCTGAAGCCAGTGTCCTCGCCCCCGTCCAAGCTCCCGTAGGGATTCCCTCGCACCCCGTTGAACAGGATCTCACGTTGCTGAAATCCCCGCAGGACCACCTCGGAGTACGGGTGGTCGACGAGGCTGCTCACATTCCGATAGAGCTCCTCGAAGCGCGTCGCGCCGCGGTCCTCGATGAACTTTCTGGAAAGCACCTGCACGGAACCCGGGATGTCCAGCAGCTGCGCCGGGCTCTTGGTACCCACGGTCGTGGCGTCCTGGCGATAGGCGCGCGTCGCCTTGACCTCGATCGGCGCGAGGCTGAAGAGAACATCCTCGACCACGAAATCGACGGTCACGGTTTCTCCCGCGATCACTCGGACGAGCTGGGGCTCAGCGCGAAAGATGCCCTCGATTCTCACCGTGCGTTCCCCCGCGGGAACGTCGTCCAGGAGGTACCTGCCCTCCGGACCGGTGAGCGCGATCCGGTCGGTGCCCTCGACCGCGACCTGGACGGAAGCGAGGGCCTCCCCGTCCTCTATGGACCGGATGGTGCCCTGGATCGTGCCGCTCGACTGCGCGGCCAGGTTCGACACACCAGCCACACCCATCGAGACGAGGAGTACGAACAGCTTCAGCGGGCCATCGACCGGGCGAGGTCTGCGGGCCTCTATGGTATCAGCCATCATGGATTGCCTTCGAAATCGAGTAAGCGGGAGACGCTCGATAGAAGGGGCTGCTCCCGCGAAGGATCGAGGTAGACGCGTGCGAGGTCGCAGGGGTCCGAGCTTCGACGTGCTCGGCTCCGCGAACAGACGCCCCGTGGCGCATGGTCGATCCGATCCCCCCGTTTTCCCGAGGTCGGCACGGCCCCGCCAGAACCGCCGTCGGGGCGGATTCGATGCGGGGATGTCGTCGGTGCCCGAGCAGATCGAGCCTAGGTCAGTCAGACTCGGATCTACCCGCGCCGCCGAGGAAGCCGTGGCAGGTGCGCGAACACGATGCGGTAGGGATGAGTGGTGCCCTTGTCGACCTTGCGAAGCGGACGTCAGGCGGAGGGAGGACCTCTAGGGAGAATGGTCGACCAGGGAGCGTTGTCGGCGACGAGCCTGCCCTGCGATGGCTGAGGGAGCCACGCGACGATCAACTCGAGAGCGTCGACGCGCGTGGGGTCGTGAGCCGTGTATGCGGACGTCACCAGAACGCGCAGCACACACAGCCCGTGCCCGTCGTGCTCGTGAGTCCCCTCCGAATGCAGCTCCGCGGCGTTCGGATGCACGTGAGGCCCCTCGACGACGCGCGCTCCCGTGAGCAGGAAGCCGGGTAGCATCAGGGCCAGCGCAACCGCGCGGCGCAGGGGGACAGAGACAGAGCGGTGGCTCTTCACGAACATGCGCGACATTAAGGTAAGGCGTTGAACGGGTGTCAAGTGCCGTCCTCGTCGAACGCGTCGACCTCGGTCTTTCGACGGTACGCGGGCGTTCGGACCCATGAAGAGCCGGCAGCTGACGGCGTTGGAGCCGCGGCGGGACCGGCCGATGAGCCGGCCCCGCCGCCGCATCCAGCGTCCCTTAGCTCACAGTCACCGTAATCGTCGGCGACTCGTAGTCGCAGTGATCCTCGTGGAGGATGCACAGCTGGATGCCGGTGCTCCCGGCGGCCAGGGCCTCGAGCTCTCCGTGG
>JAKSCH010000357.1 GCA_022360695.1 Gemmatimonadota bacterium | reverse complement strand
GCACTGCCTCGGATCACAGGAACGTCGTCACCCGGGAAGTCGTACTCGCTCAACAGCTCCCGGACCTCCAGCTCCACAAGGTCCAACAGCTCCGCGTCGTCCACCTGGTCCACCTTGTTCAAAAAGACCACGATGTACGGAACGTTCACCTGACGGGCCAAAAGAATGTGCTCGCGCGTCTGCGGCATCGGACCGTCCGCCGCACTCACCACCACGATCGCACCGTCCATCTGCGCCGCGCCCGTGATCATGTTCTTCACGTAGTCCGCGTGACCGGGGCAGTCCACGTGCGCGTAGTGACGCTCCGGAGACTCGTACTCCACGTGAGCCGTCGCGATCGTGATCCCTCGCTCCCGCTCCTCCGGAGCCTTATCGATCTGGTCGAACGCCACGTACACGCCCAAGCCCTTCGCCGCCTGGACCTCCGTGATCGCCGCCGTCAACGTCGTCTTCCCGTGGTCCACGTGCCCGATCGTTCCCACGTTCACATGCGGCTTCGTTCGCTCAAACTTTTCCTTCGCCATCGCCTCTGTGTCTCCTGTTGGACCTTGGCCGTTATGCGGCGCCGTTGGCGGAGAGGATCTCCTCCGCTTTCGACTTCGGAACTTCCTCGTAGTGCGAGAACTGCATCGTGTACACGGCACGCCCCTGGCTCAGCGAGCGAAGCGTCGTCGCGTACCCGAACATCTCCGAGAGCGGCACCGAGGCCCCGATGACCTGCGCCGATGAGCGCTGCGTCATGCCGCCGATCTTGCCGCGCCGACTCGAGAGGTCGCCCATCACGTCGCCGAGATAGTCGTCCGGCGTGACGACCTCCACGTTCATGATCGGCTCGAGCAACACGGGCTGTGCCTTGCGGGCCGCTTCCTTCAACGCCATCGAGCCGGCGATCTTGAACGCCATCTCGCTCGAGTCCACCTCGTGGTACGAGCCATCCAGAAGCGTCGCCTTGACGTCGATCAGCGGGTATCCCGCCACGACGCCCGCGTCGAGCGCCTCCTTGATCCCCTGCTCGACCGACGGCACGTACTCGCGCGGCACGTTCCCGCCGCGAATCTCGGAGACGAACACGAATCCCCCGCCCGGCTCGGTCGGCTCGAGCTTGATGATCGCGTGGCCGAACTGACCGCGTCCACCGGACTGGCGGACGAACTTCCCCTCCGCCTTGTCGACGGCCTTCCGTATCGTCTCGCGGTACGCGACCT
>JAKSCH010000525.1 GCA_022360695.1 Gemmatimonadota bacterium | reverse complement strand
GGCGCGCGAGGGGCGGCTGTGACGGATCGAGGCGGATGATGAAGCGTCGGTTCACGAACGACGAGGACGCCGTCAAGGTCGTCGCCGAGATCAACGTCACGAGCCTCGTCGATGTCGCGTTCACGCTTCTGATCATCTTCATGATCACCGCTCCCATCCTACAGGGCGGCATCGAGATCGAGGTTCCGGAAGCCGCCGCGGGACCGCTCAGCTCATCCGAGGCGCTGATCGTATCGATCGACGACGACGAGCAGATCTACCTCGACGACGTGCCGGTGACGTACGACGAGTTCGATGCATCGATCGACCAGATGCTCGAGCGGCAGGAGAGCGCGGATGTGTTCCTCAAGGCCGACACGGACCTTCGGTTCGGGATCGCGGTACGAGTGATGGGCCGGATCCACGAGGCCGGAGCGACGGCGGTGAACATCATCGCGAACACCGAGACGCGACGTCGTCCGTGACCGATCCAGCGGGCGACGGCCCGTCGACGCCACGGCGACCGCGACGAAGACGGAAGCCGGCCCGCGAGCGGCCCCCGCGACAGGCCGTCTTCGGCTCGTTGGGACTCCACGCCGCGCTGGTCGCGCTGGCCGTCTTCGCGACGGCCGCGCCGAGTCTCCCCCAGATGCCGCCGACCGTTCGCGTGCGCATGGTCGCGGCCGCGCCGGAGGACGCACCGATCCGAGTGGACCCCACGCCGCCCGAAGTCGCGGAAGAGGAGTTCCGCCCGCCGCCGCCGGAGCCGACGCCGGACCCGCAGCCACAGACGGAGACCCCCACCGTCGTCGAGGAGCAGCCGGTCGAGCGCGAGCCGGAGCCGGAGCCCGCGCGGACCGAGGAGGTGGGCGAGGAGGTGGTCAACGTCCAGATCGACGGCGCCAACTCGATGTTCCCGGACTACTACCAGAACATCATCCGGCAGATCCAGCGATACTGGCGACCGCCGGCGGGTGCGCGGGACCTTCGGGCCGAGGTTCAGTTCGCGATCGGGCGCGATGGCTCGGTCTCCGGCATGGAGTGGGTCCGGAGGTCGGGCAGCACGACGTTCGATCTCCTGTGTCAGGGAGCCGTAGAGTCGGCAGGTCGCAACAGAGCCTTCGGTCCGCTGCCCGATGCGTTCCCGGGTGACCGGATGGTGGTGAACTTCTTCTTCGATCCAACGACGCGTTGAGCGGAATGACGACACATCCGAGTGGGGGGCAGGGAGCCGCGGTGACGAGACTCGCCATCGTGATGTTCATCGTGGGAAGCGTCGTGCCGCTGGCGGCGCAGGAGGAGGGCGACGTCCGGCTCGGGATCACCTACCAACCCGGGTACGTTCCCGCGCTCGTGGTCGCGCCGGTCGCATCGCGCCCCGGGCTCGAGGCGATCGCCGATCTGGCGGAGGACATCCTCCGAAGGGATCTCGATTTCTCGGATCGCTTCGAGATCATCACGCCGAGCGACGCGCTTCCGACGAACGGTCCGCCCAACTACCAGCTCTGGAACCAGATGGGGGCGGTGTGGCTGGTGACGGCGGACGTCTCCGGGTCGGGCGCATCGCCGATTCTCCGCGTCGGGTTGCACGACGTGGTGTACGGTCGGCTCGAGAACGTGCAGGCGTTCAGCCTCCCGGAGATGTCGGATGGCGATTTCCGGATGGCGATCCATCGAGCGTCCGACGCGGTCGTCTCCTGGGCCACCGACGGACAGCAAGGGATCGCGGCGACGCGGATCGCGTTTCGTCGGCGCGGCTCCGACGGGACCTCGGCGCTCTACGTGATCGACAGCGACGGAGAGAACCTACAGCGCGTCTCGACGGGTGGTGGGAGCGTGTATTCACCCGCCTACTCGCCCGATGGCTCGCGGATCGCGTTCACGACGCAAGACGAAACCGGCACCTTCGCGCTCGTCGAAGCGAACCTGATCACGGGCGGACGGCGTACCATCTCGACGAGCACGCTCATCCAGACCCCGACCTATACGGCCGATGGTCGACTGGCGTACGCCGAGATGTCGGGGGGCGGCGTGGAAGTGTTCCTGGAGGGCGCGGGGAAGCTCACGGAAACGCGCGGAGATGCGCTCAACCCCACGTTCTCGCCGGACGGACGCTCGTTCGCGTTCGAGGCGGACCCGACGAACCAGCCCCAGGTCTACGTCCAGCCCGTTGCTGGCGGTCGGCCGCGCCGGATCAGCGTGTACGTGCGCAACGAGCGAACCAACGCCGTGGGGCCCGACTGGTCGCCGAACGGCGATCGCATCGCGTACGCGGCGATCAGCGGGCGCGGATTCCAGATCTTCACGGTCAACCCGAACGGCACGGACCGCCGGATGCTCACCTCGCGCGGCGAGAGCGAGGCGCCGAGCTGGGCGCCTGACGGCCGTCACCTCGTGTTCTCCGCCGCCGATTCTCAGGGCCACGCGCTGTGGATCATGGACACGGTGACGGGTCGCAGCCGCGTGCTCACGTCGGGTCGACGGGATGAGCTCCCGGACTGGTCCCCGCCGCTGCCGACCGGGTCGTGAGCGCTCGCCGTCCCGCGAGCCGTGCGCGGCGGTCTCGGGCGCGAGAACCGGCGAGACCGCCGCGTCCGGCGGGCTATCTCGGTGCGAACGCACAGCTTGCGGCGGAAACGCAACAGCGTAGGTTACGAGTGTGTGGTGGAATGGGACTGGGCGGTGCCCCTTTCCCTGTTGGTTCCGAATCCTTCGCCAGGTCCAGCCTCGCGAATCGCCAACAAGGAGAATCCGATGCGGCGTAGCCACAAATTCGCTGCGGTCTTGCTCGTCCCGCTGCTCGCCGTCGCTTGCAGCGGGAACCCCGAGCCCGAGCCGGTTCAGCCGGAGCCGGCCCCTCAAGCGCCTCCTCCTCCGCCGGATGACAGCGCGGAGCGCGAAGCAGCCGCGAGCCGGATCTGCGATCGCGCGAGCGCGGCGATGGAGTCGGGCGACTACGCGACGGCGCGTCAGCTGCTCGAGCAGGTGCTTCGCGATTATCCCGGGACCGCGTGCGCGGAGGCCGCGCCGGGGGAGATCGATCGGGCGCGCGCGCTCGAGGCGCTCACGGCCCGGATCCACTTCGAGTTCAACCTGGCGTCGATCAGCGACGAAGCCGCCGCGATTCTCCAGCGGAAGGCGGAAGCGCTCCGGATACACACCGACGTGCAGCTCACGATCGAGGGGCATTGCGACGAGCGCGGGTCGCTGGAGTACAACCAGGCGCTCGGGATGCGCCGCGCACGCGCCGCGCTCCAGTACCTCACGAGCCTCGGGCTCGACGCCTCACGCTTCCGCGTCGTGACCTTCGGCGAGGAGCGACCGCTGGCGAGCGGCAGCACGGAGGGCGCGTGGCGCCAGAATCGACGAAGCGAGTTCGTCATCACGGCAGGAGATATCTGATGCGAGGGCCGGCGGTCGTCGTGTTGTTGAGCGTCGCGGCCGCCGGCTGCGCCTCGAAATCCGACGTAGAGACCTTGCAGACGACGGTGCAGGCGGATCTCGAGGAGATTCGGGTAGGCCAGGCGCAGCTGCTCGACCAGATCCGAGGGGGGCTCGACAGCCTGGACGCCGCGGGGATGCGCCGCGAGACGACCGGCCGCGGCGAGTTCGAGCGCCGGGTCGCGAACCTCGAGGCGTTGATGGATGAGCTCCTCGAGATCACCGGTCAGAACAACCAGCTGCTGAACGACCTGTACGAGGCACGCGTCGCGTCCGGTTCGTCCGGTGGCGGCTTTACCGGCCCGACTTCGGATCCGGGTGGGTCGATGTCGACACCGACCCTGAGCAGCGACGTGCCGTCTCAGCTCTACGGGCTGGCGCTCGAGCAGTACAACCTGGGGAACTACGAGACCGCGCGCGGCGCGCTGCGGAACTTCATCAGCGAGAACCCGAGCCACGAGCTCGCGCCCGACGCCCAGTTCTACATCGGACGCGCGCACGAAGAGGCCGGCGAGATCGGAGAGGCCCTCGCCGAATACCAGCGGATCTCGGAGATGTACCCGGACTCGAACCGAGCCCCGGCCGGGCTGTACCGACGCGGGCTGCTCGAAGTCGAGCGTGGCAACACGGAAATCGCCCGCCGCTACTTCACGCAGATCGAGGCCGGCTATCCGAACAGCCCCGAGGCCCCGTTGGCGCGCCAGGAGCTCCAGAAGCTCGGGAGCTAGCGTTTTGCCCCGTCCGCTCCACCTCCACACCGGGTAGACCGACGTGCAGTGCCCCGGCTGTGGCCACCCGGAAGACCGCGTCGTCGACTCCCGCACCAGTCGGGGCGGACGAGCGACCCGCCGCCGCCGCGAATGTCTCGGCTGCGGCGAGCGTTTCACCACCTACGAGCAGATCGAGGAGGAGCCCCTTCTCGTCCAGAAGCGAGGCGGCGGCACCGAGACCTACGATCGCGCCAAGCTGCTCGCCTCGATTCGCGTGGCGTGCGCCAAGCGCCCCGTCTCGAACGCGGACATCGAAACGTTGGTCGACGGGGTGGAGGAGCGGCTGGCGGCGACGGATCTTCGTGAGGTCCACAGCCGTGAGCTGGGCGAGCTCGTGATGGAGCGGCTACGCGGACTGGATCAGGTGGCGTACGTTCGGTTCGCGAGCGTCTACCGAAACTTCCAGGACACAACGGAGTTCATGGAAGAGGTGACGGAGCTGGTGCGGCGCGCGACGTACAACGCGGCCGGCCAGGTCGAGCTGTTCACTTCTGGCGGAGAGTGAGTCGATGGAGGGTGGCGCAGCCACGGCCGGCGGGGCCGAGATGCCCTTCCTGGATCACCTCGAGGAGCTGCGCTCGCGTCTCATCTTCTCGCTCATCGCGCTCGTCGTCGGGATGGCGGTCGGGTTGTTCGCGGTCGCGGAGTTGGACGTCCTCGGCATCGTGGAGCGCCCGATCCAGGATCTGCTGCCGAATCAGCGTCTCATCTATACGAGTCCCACGACACCGTTCTTCATCACCCTCAAGCTCGGGTTCATCGTCGGGCTGATTCTCGCGTTTCCGGTGCTGGCGTATCAGGCGTGGCGGTTTCTGTCGCCCGCGCTCTACGAGAACGAGAAGCGGTTCGCGGTCCCATCGATCCTGATCGGTACGGTGCTGTTCTTGGCGGGCGTGGCGATGGCGTATTTCCTGGTGCTGCCGCTCGGGCTCAAGATCCTCCTCAACTTCCACAACGAGTCGCTCGAAGCGTTCATCGCGGTCGACGACTACCTGAAGTTCGCGACGGGGCTGATCCTCGCGTTCGGCCTCATCTTCGAGATGCCCGTGGTGCTCGTGTTCCTCTCGTTGTTGGGGATCGTGACGCCGGAGGGTCTCGCCAAGTATCGCCGTCACGCGATCGTCGTCATGGCGGTGATCTCCGCGTTCTTGACGCCGGCGGATCCCTACACGATGCTCGCGATGATGCTCCCGATGCTGTTGCTGTACGAGGCGTCGATCGGCGCGACGAAGGTGTTGCGTAGAAGACGTCGGCAAGGGAACGCCATCACCCGCGGCGAAGGGAGTCCTGCCTGACGACCGGCGTCGTGCGCGGGGCCTTCGCCATGGCGATGATCCTGGGCGGGTTGGGGGGGGCGGAAACAGCACGGGCGAAACCGGCGGGTTCGCTTCCGGCCCGATGGGCCGCCGTTGCCGACACCGATAGCGTCGCCCGTCGGGCGCATCCCGACAGCGTGGCCCGCGACTCGGCCACCCGCGATTCCGCAGCCCGCGAGGCGACGGACACCCTCGAGGTCGCCCGCGATACCACCGAGGTCGATTTCCCCCGGCGCGATCCGTTTCTGGAACGGCTCGCCCGGCTGCCGGGGTTCCGGACCATCGAATACCGGGGGAGGGACGTCGAGCTGGATGTCGCCGAAGAGACCGTCCTCCTACGCGAGGACGCTCAGTCGAAGTACGGCGAGTCGGTGCTCGACGCCGATACGATCAAGTACTGGGCGGGCATCCAGTTCATCCAGGCGCAGGGCAACATCGCCCTCCAGGGCGAAGGGCAGGACGTCACCAGCGACTCGATCATCAACTACGACGTGTCGCAGGCCAAGGGCACCATCATGGATGCCCAGACGTCGTTCGCGGAGCGAGGCGCGGAGTGGTTCATCCGCGGCGATGCGACGCCTCGAGGCGCGGGTACGGTATTCGTCGAATCGGGTCGATTCACCTCGTGTGAGCTGGAGCATCCGCACTACTACTTCCGAGCCGGTCAGATCAAGGTCGTCGCGAACGACATCATCGTAGCCTGGCCCGTCACGCTCTACATCAGCGACGTGCCGATCATCTGGCTGCCGTTCTTCGCGCACGATCTCCGACAGGGTCGGAGAAGCGGGTTCCTGCCGCCTCGTTTCGGCGTCAACGACGTCGTCTCGACGTCGAGCAGCTTCCAACGAAGCGTGACCGATTTCGGCTACTACTTCGCGATCAACGAGTTCATGGATGCACAGGCGACCATGGACTGGTTCAGCGGACGCTTCACCCGGGTAAACGGAGCCTTTCGCTACAAGTCGCTGAAGAAATTCTTCGAGGGAAACCTCCTCGCCAACTACAGCTTCGGAGATTCTCGGACCCTCCAGGTCCAGATGCGACATCAGCACGACATCACGCCGGTGACGAATCTCCGCGTCGATGCGAACTTCATCTCGAACACGCAGGTGTTCGAAGAGCAGAGCTTCGATCCGTTCCTTCAGACGCAACGCGTGTCGTCGAACGTGGGCCTGCAACACCGGTTCTCGTTCGCATCGGTGAACCTCAGCGCCAGCCGTCGCCAGGACCTCGGTACGCTCCGCGGCAAGACGGATCTGACCTTACCCAACCTCCAGATGACGTTTACGCCGATCACGCTGTTCCGAGCGCCCCGGAATCGCGCCGGCGTGTTCAACAACATCGTCTTGAACGGAGGGTTCTCGTTCTCGCGTCTCCAGCAGACGCAAGAGGAGGCGGACGACCGAACGACCGATCGCGGCGCGGTGAACACGGGGATCCGGATCGGATCGTTCGGCGTCTCGAGCAACGCGAACTTCAATCGCGTCGAGACCGTGCCGGTCGATACGCTGGGGATGGAGCTTCCCGCGTCGGCGCAGACGCGGGTCGACTACGGGGCGTCGGCCGACTACCAGGTCGACTTGGTCGGGAGCACGACGTTCCGCCCCACGGTCAGTATCGCCTCGAGCACCTTCCGCTCGGACAGCACGGGGAATCGCTTCATCGCCGCTCCGACGCGGCTACGCGTCGGAGCGAGCCTGTCCACGGACCTGTACGGGTTCTTCCCGGGGTTCGGATCCTTCGAGCGGATCCGTCACAAGATCTCGCCGCGCTTCACATACGACTACTCGCCCGCCGTCGAGACGGCGGACTCGCTCCTTCAGATCCCCGGGTTCCCCGTCACGAATCTCCGCGCCGAGAACCGCGTGACCGTGACCCTCAACCAGACGTTCGAGGCGAAGCTCCGCGACGACATCGAGCTCGACGAGGAAGCGCAGGCTCTCCTGGAGGGCAGGGAGCTCGACGCCGACTCGATCGCGTTCGTACGCGACTCGCTCGCGGCCATAGGTGAGACGCCGATCGAGCCGGACGCGCTGACGGCGCCCCCCGATTCCCTCGGGGCCGATTCGCTCGGGGTTGCCGATCCCGGCGCCCCACGGCAGGCGCGGGAGCAACGAAACATCGTGTTGCTCGGCATCAACTCGAGTCAGCTCGAGTTCGACTTCTCTCGTGAGAACGAGCCGGTCCTCACCACCGATCGTTGGAACCATCGGATCAACTCCGACCTCCTCCGCGGGCTCTCGCTCAACCTCGCGTTGGATCTGTTCGACGGCGTGGGCGAGGAGCGGACCTTCGCACCGATCCTCTCGCAGCTGACCGGGAGCTTCACGTTCAGCTCGGCGAGCGGCCTCGGCGGATTGCTCGGTCTCGGCGGGGGCCGGTCGTCGGTCGATCCCCGCGATCGACTACGCAACGCGGCGGACTCGCGCTATCGACTGCAATCGTTCGAGGAGAATCGAGATCCCCTCGATCCGGGTCTGCGCTCGGGCGGCCCCTGGACGCTCTCGCTCTCGTACTCGCTCCAGCGCGGACGCGAGGTAGAAGGCGTAGAGGCGCTCAACCGCCAGACGATTCAAGGCACGCTGGCGCTCAATCCGACGCCGAACTGGAGGCTCGCCTGGCGGACGAGCTACAACGTCACGGACGGAGAGTTCGCCGATCACGTGGTGACGCTGGACCGTGACCTCCACCGTTGGATGGCCACGTTCATGTTCGCCCGCTCCCCGAACGGGAACTTCATATTCCAGATGAGCGTGAACCTCCGCGATGCCCCCGATCTGAAGTTCGACTACGACCAGCAAACCGTGGATCGGTAAAGGACTTCTGCCCGTCCGCGGACTCCGGCCCATGGCCGGGTCCTTGCCCCCTATCCGCCCTCGCTGCCCACGGCTCGCTAGGGCTCGGCAACACGCGAAAGCGGGGCTCATGGCTGTTCTTGGCAACTGGATGGCGGAGGTTCGAAACCTGGAGGCCGCGGGCGACGTCCAGGCCGCGATCGCCATCTATCGAAACGCGCTCGTAAGACGAGAGGAAACTGCGGGTTTCACCGATCTGAGTCTCTACAACGGACTCGGTGACCTCTACCTGCGGGCGGGCTGCGTCGAAGAGGCCCTCGAAGTCTACGAAGGCGCCGCCCAGCACTGCGAGGACCAGCAGCTCTACGCGAACGGGATTGCACTCTGCAAGAAGATTTTGCGCAACGCTCCCGACTACGCGCCGGCGTATCGCCGTGCCGCCCGACTGTCCGCGCTTTCCGGGCTCGAAGCGGAAGCTCGGCTGCACTACTCGGAGTATCGGGAGCGAGTGACGGAGGACGGCCATGAGGCCGAAGCGCTCGACGCATTGCGCGAGATCGTCGAGATCACGGCCGACGAGGAGTCGAGCGTCGAGCTCGCCGAAGAGCTCGTGGAACACGGCGACCGCGATGCCGCCATCGAGCTGCTCCGAAGCGTGAAAGCGCGACGCCAGGACGAGGGGCGTGCGATCGTGATCCTCGTGCGCACGATCCAGGAGCTCCAGCGCGATCCGAACGGCGACGACGAGATCGCCGACTTCGACGAATTCGACATCCCGACCGAGTCCGACCCGCCATCGATCGTCGGCGAGGTGTCACCGACCGACGGACGAGCCGCGGGGGACCTGCCCGAAGCGGACGAGGTGGCCACGAGGCTCGACGAGCTGGACGCGGAGGTCGCCGCGGGGCCGGGCACGGACGGCCATCGCGAGGCGCTGCGGCGGGTCGAGGAGATGCTCGAGCGCAGGCCCGGACGCGTCGATCTGCTGCTCCGGAAGCTCCAATACGCCGTCGCCGTCGGCGACGAGCCCGCCGCGGTCTCGGCGTACCTGGCCTTGGGCGAGGGACTCGACCGGACGTTTCACGGCTTCACGGTCCGCACCCTGTCCAGCTCGGCGGAGCACGGGACCGTCACGGCGGCCATCCAGGTCGAGGAGCTGCCGGCCGTGCCGGGTTCGTGAGTCGAATGTCGAAGGTCAATCAGCTCAAGAACAAGGCACGCCGTGAGGAGCAGCGCGAGAACTGGTCGCGTGCCATCGAGTTCTACACGCAGGCGCTCGACGCGAGCCGCGCCGAAGACGAATCGTTCGCCGATCTCAGTCTCTACAACCGGATCGGCGACATCTACCTGCGGATCGGTCAAAAGAACACGGCGGTTCGCTACTACGAGCAGGCCATCGAGCGATACTCGGAGCAAGACCTGCACACGAGCGCGATCGCGCTCTGCAACAAGGTCTTGAGGGTCCTCCCCGAGCGTTCGACGGTCTACCTCCAGCTCGGCCGTCTGCACCTCGAGACGAACCTCATCGCCGATGCTCGGGTGCACTTCCATCAATACGCGGCGGCGATGCGCGACCGCGGCGGTGCGGCGGCCGCGTACGACGCGCTCGAGGAGCTCATCACGCGGACGGGGGATCGCCCCACGCTTACGCTATGGGTCGCGTGGCTGGCCGAGGAGCCCGAGCCCGGGGTGTCGACGACGCGGGTCGAGGAGATTCGCGAAGCGCTCGCGGAACAGGGCATCGAAGCGGATGAGGTGCTCGAGAAGATCCGCACGGGTGACGCGTCGGGGTTCGCGGCGGAGCAATCCGAAGTCGCGCGGGAAGACCCGCTCGCGACGGCCTTCCTCTCCGTGCCCGACTACTACGGCGCCGGCCCGCCGGGAGTGGGGGCGGGAGCGACCCCCGTCGCCGAGCCGCACGCCGCCGGGGGGCTCGCCGCCGAGCCGGCGTCCGACGATGGGGCGGACCCCGATGAGGAACCGCGAGCTACGGACTCGGAGAGAGCCGAAGCCGCCGTCCTCGAAGGGATGCATACGGTCGCGGCGGACCTGGATCTCACGGTCATCGGTTGGAACGACGATCTCGAGCCATACGTCCCGGACGTTCCCGCGGCGGTCGACGAGTCGGGGGCGGGGACGGACGAACGACCGGAGCGCGATGCGATCGCCGGTCCGGCGGACGTAGACCTCGACGACGGCTTCGCCGATCGCGCGGAGGTCCCCGAGCCGGCCGACGCCGAGATCGACTCGGGGGACGTCCCCGTCCGCGCGCCGCTCGAAGACCTCGAATCCTCGGAGGTCCCTCGCGGCGCCCACGTCGCGGCGCTCGTCGACGAGGTCGCGTTCGAGGTGCCCGAGGGGGTGGGAGACTACCGGAGCACGCTCGACGGGAAGCCCGAGCTCGACCCGCTCGAGCCCGAGCTCGAGCAGCGAATCTCTTCCGGGGGCGTCGCGGCGTCGATCGAAGGCATGGAGGGATGCGACGAGTCGGAGGCCGTCGCCGGGCTCGCTTCGGCCGCGTTGGCGATGGATGCGGTCGAGTCCTCGTCGCCCCTGGAGCATCTGGGTTCCGACTTCGCGAGCCCGGCGGCGTTCGAGCTCGAGCCGCCCACCGCGGATGTGGCGACTCCGGATCCGGACGGCGCCGAGCCGCCCGAGCCGCACCTGTACGGAGCTCCGCTCGGGACCTCGCTCTCCCCGCGTGACGAAGCCGAGATCGGGGCCGGGGGGCGTGCGGCTGCGGCGTGGCATCCCATGATCGACGTGCCCGAGGCGGCAGACTGCCCGTCGACCCGAGGCGAGGCCATCGCCCTCCCGACGATCGGGCTCGATCTGGCCGAGCCCTCGATCCCCGAAGGCGAAGAATGGGTCGCGAGCGCGCACGAGGAGGTCGAGCGCGTGACGGCCGAGGGCGAAGCCGCGCGGCTCGCCGCGGAGCGGGCAGAGGCCGAACGCCTCGCTGCGGAGCAGGCGGCTGAGGAGCGGGCGGAGGCCGAACGCCTCGCCGCGGAGCAGGCGGCTGTGGAGCGGGCGGAAGCCGAACGTCTCGCGGCGGAACGAGCCGCCGCGGAAGCGGAGCGCGTTGCAGCGGAGCAGGCCGCAGCGGAGCAGGCTGCGGCCGAGGAAGCCGCGGCCGAGGAAGCCGCGATGGAGCACGCGCCCGCCGTCGATTCGGAAGCGACGCCCGAAGCGACCGCGCTCGACGTCGACGACGCGTCGCTGGAGGCCGAGACGATCGCGGTCGAGCAACCTCGGGCGTCGGATGCTCCGACCGACGACGGAGCGACGTCGACGTCCGCGCCCGCGCCCGAGGAAATCGCTCGACCGTCGGCCGAGCCCCGCTCGAGGACCATCGCGGAAGACCCCGACGATGCCTTCGGCGACTGGGTCGCTTCCGCGTCGCAGGGCGTTCTTCTTCGTGCGTTGCCCGAGCTCGAGGGAAGGGACGAGCACGAGAAGGCGCTGCTCGTCATAGGCCGCCTGAGCGATCTCGAAGACCACGACGTCGAGTTCCGACGACGCTTCGTCGATGCATTGCAGGACCTCGGACGGATCGAGCAAGCCACCGAGGCGTGCCTGGCGTTGGCTGCGGGTCTGGAGGCGCTCGGACGCATGACGGAAGCTCGACAGGTGTACGCCCGCGTCATGGACCTCTCGCCCGGGGACCGACGCGGAGAGGAAGGCTTCGAACGGCTGGAGGGCGTACGGGATCCGGCCGAACCCGACGATACGAACATGATCGCTACTCAGCCCCGACACGAGAACACCACCCCCGGGAACGGCAGCCCCGGACCTCGCCCCGACGAGCACCCGCGCCCGTACTCCGGCGTCGCGGGCGGCGCCGAGGCGGCGTCGGACTTCGAGCAGCTACTCTCGGAGTTCCGCGCCGAGCTCTCCGAGAAGCCGACCACGTCGGACTCGATGTCGAGGACCGAATACGGTGCGAGCCTGAAAGAGATGGGGCGACTCGACGACGCGATGACCGACATCACGCGCGCCATCGAG
>JAKSCH010000332.1 GCA_022360695.1 Gemmatimonadota bacterium | reverse complement strand
GGCGGAGCGCTTCGATCTCGGCGAGGTGCTCGACCGGACGGTCGGCGGCTACTCGACGGGCATGCGGCTTCGGTTGGGGCTCGCGGTGGCGTTCGCCGCGCGGCCGCGTCTGCTGCTGCTCGACGAGCCGCTGGCGGGTCTGGATCCGGGGGGACGGCGCGTCTTGGCGTCGGCTCTGGCCGAGCGCCGCGCCGCGGGCGGCACGGCGGTGATCTCGACGCATGATCCGCTCTTCGCCGGCGAGCTCTGCGATCGGGTCGCGTTCTTGGTCGAAGGCGCGTGTGCCGCCGCCAAGAGCCCCGACGCGTTTCTCGACGACCTCGGGTCCGAGACCCGGATCGAGGTACGCTTCTCGGAGCCGCCGGATCGGACGACCGCGGGACCGGCGCCCGCCTCGTGTCGCGAGACCGACTGGTCCGGCGACGTCCTGACGGTCTCGGTGAGGGAGCCGCGGACCGCCCTGGCCGAGGTCCTGGCCTGGGTGGCGCCGGCAGGTGCCGTCCGCGCGGTCGACATCCGAGAGCCGGATCTCGGCGAGGCGTTCTTTCGAATCACCGGTCGACGGCTCGGGGTCGAGGCGGCGTGACGATCTGGCGGTTGGCCTGGCGCTCGGCGCTCCGCCGCCGCCGGCTCTTCATCTGGAACGTGGCCGTGCCGTTGCTCCTGCTCACGCCGGTGGCCTCGAGCGAGGCCGCGGCGCCGCACCGCGTCGCGGTGTTCGGTGTGTTCCTCGTGTTCTTCGGCGCGTTCGGGTCGTCGATCCCGGCGGTGCGCGACGCGCGGGATGGGTGGCTCGACGAAGTGTTTCGCTCCGGGTACCCGGCCGGCCGTTGGCTGCTCGAGCGGACGGTCGCCGAGATGTGCATCGACGTGCTCCAGACCTTCCCCGCCGTGCTCGCCTTGCTCTGGTTCGCGGGCGGGATGTCGAAGCTCGGCGTCGTGCTCGCGGGGCTCGGCCTGGCGCTCCTGTTCGCGAACCTGCTCGGACCCGTGATCGCGGCGCTCGTACGGTCGCTCGCCGAAGCGGCGCTCGCCTGCGCGGCGGTCTCGCTGTCGCTGCTCCACTTCGCGGGGTTCTTTCGCAGACCCGCGCCCGGTCCGTCGGAGCTCGTCGCGACGTGGAACCCTTATACGCCGCTCCGTCTCGGTCTCGAGGCGGCCGTGTCGGACGCCCCGATCGTCGCCTCCGCGTGGCTCGCCCCCTCGGTCACGATCGCGGTCGCGGGGCTCGCGATCGTCGTGACCACGAGCGGCTGGAGCCGTCGGCTCCGGTGGCCGTGGAACGGGTGAGCCCCCCCGGAACCTCAAGGATCGCGGGCGAAATCGGGCGTTCGTCGTTGTTTGACTTTCCCTCAGGGCGCCCGCAACTTCTTCACGCGCCGCGGGCTCGATTCGCCCGCCGGCCGCGCGAATCCTGTGTATCGCGAGCCTCTGATCAGCTCGTTTGCGGTTCCATAGATCCAGCGGCATTCGGGCAGTCCCTCGACGTTTCGGTCCGTACCCGACGTCTCGAGGAGTCGTACGTGCGCGCTTCGTGCGCTTGCCTGGCCCAGCTGGCTCGATGAGCACGAACCGGCCGCTGAAGCGGTCCACGGGAGCGCCATGTACCGAGAGGTATTCGTTCCGGTCGACAACTCGCGAGAGTCCGACTGGGCGGTCGACCGCGCGATCGAGATC
>JAKSCH010000061.1 GCA_022360695.1 Gemmatimonadota bacterium | reverse complement strand
CGGTCGACAACGGCACGGAGTTCCACGGGCACGAGAAGATCGAGGCGGCGACGGAGGCGAGGTTCTACTTCGCGACCCCGTATCACTCCTGGGAGCGCGGAACGGGCGAGAACACGAACGGTCTGATCCGTCAGTACCTGCCCAAGCGAACGAGCATGGCGAGCATCACCCAGCGCGACTGTGAACGGATCGCACGGAAGCTCAACCGGCGGCCGCGCAAGCGACTCGGGTTCCGAACCCCGGAGGAGTGCTATGAACAGCGTCTATGAAGATCTTACGCGTTGCACTTCAAACTTGAATTCAAGCAGCTGGGCTTCGCAAGCTAGGACTGATCGCCGGTCCAGCGAGGGAACGTCAGCTTCGCCCACCAAGCAAGCGCGACGGCCGCCAGTAGGGTCGCCGCATGCGCGCCAAGGCTGTACTGCGCAACGACACCAAAAAGGGCGGCTGCTTGTACGAGAACCATGGGCAGGTGGTTGACTGCAGGCGCGAGCTCTGGCCGGGAACCGTCCTCCACCTGTGCTTGAAGCGATTGTCGGGTGTTGAACGCAAAGGCGACGACTGCAAGGGCTGCGACGGGCCATAGGATCGTTCGGATCCCTGGCCGCGCGCTCAGGGCGGACAAAAACCCCGCGGCGCCGTCGTCCGTCAAAACGAAGACGACGAGGATTGCAAACAGAGTGGTACCGACGGGCAGTGCGATGTCAGGACGCGGGATAGAGCCCACGTGAGGTACCTAATCCTTGGTTGGCAGCTGCATAACGGATACGCAATTCTGCTGCGGCCCAAAGTGCTGAAGAGACGATCGAGGCGCCACGCCGGGGGGCGGCCGGAGACGACCCGCCGCCATACGTCAGCAGCAATTGCTTGTTATGCGGCCGGCCTGCGGACCGAAATCCTCCCGCGAGGTATCACGAACTCGAGCTGTCCAGCGACGACGAGGGCGGGTCGAAGCGAGCACGGCTCCGTCGGCGATTGCAATCCGTCGCGGAGGGCCGTTGGGATCGTTGCTAGCGGGTTCGCCCCGGAGGAGTGGGGCGACGGCGGGACTGCGACGGAAGCGTGGAGCTGGTCGAGCGCATCCCCTGGCGCGTCGGAGGCCCGCCTTCGAGTAGATTTCCGTTACCCTTTGATTCAGCTTGGTACAGCCGCATAACTACTAATTAGCCTGCAGGTGCTGTTGTTATGGATATGTTCCGCAGGATCGTATTCGCTGGTGTGAACCTTATGAAAGTGGACGGGCTTGCAGCAACCTCGCGAAAATACGTGAGATGAGCCGAGGTCCTGGCCAGGGATTAGGTGGCTGCGGGAGCTTCCTAGACGGTTTTGGGGTGTCGCTGCTACCACTCCTCGTCGAACTGCTTCACATCGGCGGGGCTTCGTACGCCTAGGCCGCCTTGGTTGAGGACGTGCGTGTATCGCATGGTGGTGCGGAGACTTTTGTGGCCGAGGAGTTGTTGGATGGTTCGGATGTCGTAGCCGTCCTCGAGGAGGTGGGTTGCGAACGAGTGCCGGAGCGAGTGGCTCGTCGCTCGTTTCGTGAGTCGGGCGGCGCGAGCGGCGGCGCGGACGCGTCGTTGGATGACGCTCTCGTGGATGTGGTGTCTTCTACGCTCTCCCTTCCTGGTCCACGACATTCGATCTGCGGGGAAGACCCATTGCCAGGGCCATTCTCGCGCAGCTTCGGGTGACTTCACGCTGTACGCGCGGGGCAACTCGACGGCGCCGGCGCCGCCGCGGAGATCGGTTCTCCACACGGCTTGGGCAGCGTGTAGCTGTCGGCGGAGCGATCGCTGCGCGGTATTCGCCAGCATGGTTACGCGATCTCGTCCTTCTTTCGGATCACGGACGACGATCTCGCTGCGTTCGAAATCGAGATCTTTGACGCGGAGCGCCAAGCCCTCGTTGAGGCGAAGCCCCGAGGAGTACAGCAGCAAGGCGACCGTTCGCGTGACGCCGGTCAGCTGGCTCAGCAATCGGTGAACTTCGGCACGGGTCAGGACGATGGGTAGGGTGGTCGTGCGCTTTGCGCGGATGAAGTCCGTGCTTCGCACGTTCGGCCGTGCGAGGACGGTCCGGTAGAGAAACGAGAGGGCGCTGGCCGCTTGGTTTTGGGTGGCGGGCGCGACGCGCCGGTCGACGGCCAAGTGGGTCAGGAAGTCGTTGATCTCGAGCGTCCCCATCTCCGACGGATCCAGGGCGTGGAATTCCACGAAGCGGCGGATCCACGCCAAGTAGGCTTCTTCTGTCTTCGGGGAGAGCTGTTGCGCCTGGATGGCGGACTTCGCGTCGTCCAGTAGGGTTTGCATCTCCTATGTTGGTCGTCGTCGTCATCGCGGAGTCAACGAACGTCGGGGCCGGATTGTCGTAGGGTCGAGACGATCGGTCCGTCGTTACGACGGGTAGGGAACTTCAAGCGAGGCGGCAATGTCGGGCAAAAGCGCGAAGGTCAGACGTATGTGCTCGGTGGCGCTCATCGGCGGTTTGGGGTTCGCCTCGGGGCAGGATCTCCGGGGACAGGCGCCCGACGGGATGACGGGCACGGTGATCGTGCTCAACAAGGGCGCGGCGAGCGCGACGTTCATCGACCTCGCGACGGGTGAGATCGCGGCCACTTCCGAGACGGGTGCCGGACCGCACGAGCTCGTCGTCTCGAGCGATGGTCGGGTGGCGGTCGGCACGGACTACGGCGCGCAGTCGGACGGGAGCTCGCTCACGGTCTTCGATGTCGGCTCGGGGTCTCGCATCGCGACGCACGATCTCGGTTCCTACACGCGGCCGCACGGGATCGTCTACCTGCCCGGCGATTCGTTGGTCGCGGTGACGGCGGAGCGAGCGGGAGCGGTCATCCTCGTCCGGGTCTCCGATGGGGAGATCGTGGGGGTGATCGAGACGGAGGCTCGGGGCTCGCACATGGTCGGGGTCACGGCCGACGGGGAGACGATGTGGACGGGGGACATCGGCTCGAACACGGTCACCGAGCTTCGCAGGAGCGATCTGTCCCGGGTCCGTGCGCTCGCTGCGCCGGAGCAACCGGAGGCGGTCAACGTGACGCGCGATGGATCGCGTGTCTTCGCGGGGAGCAACGCGACGGGTCTCGTCACGGCGTTCAACACGGCGGACGGCTCGAGCGAGACCGTGGCCGAGGGGTTCGGCTGGCCCTATCGGATGTTTCTCACCCCGGATGACGACCAGCTCATCGTCCCCGATCTCCGCGGTGAGGTCGTTCGCTTCTTCGATCTCGACGGCTATGCGGAGTTGGGGAGCCTCTCGTTTCCGGGGGGACGACCCCAGGGTCTGACGCTCCACCCCGATGGTCGGCACCTCTTCCTCTCGCTCGCGGGGGTGGGGCAGGTCGCGGTCATCGATATCGAGACGCGCACCGTGGTCGGCGAGCTCGAGTCGGGGCCGACGCCGGACGGGATCGCGTACTCCCCGGTCACGATTCGCCGATAGCGACCACCACCCACTGCTCGTGACCCCCCGGGGATCTGACCGGGGGGGACCAGGCGAGTTGCATCCACGCCCAAACCTCGTAAGTTCGCTGGCCCGACTTTCGGTTTTTATTCGGCTCCACCTCTGGCACTCGGTCCTCGCTGGCCATGGGTCGGGAGAGCTCGCCAAACGAAAGGCTTTTCAATGGGCGTCACGGCGCTCCGGAGACGCAGCACCGTACGACAAGCGCGGCCGCCGATCCTCGTACCTGGGCCGTGCCGCGGCCTGGCACGCACATGAAGAGTGGTCTTCGTCCCGTGAAGCTCGGGGCGCGCGGGATTCACGGCGGTCGCGGGAGTCGGCTGGCCCTCTGTCTCTGGTGGCGGGGGTTCGAGGTCGAGCTCGAGCGCGCCCGGACGCCGGATCTCGCCGATCGACCCCTCGCGCTCCCGACCTCCGGAAACCAGCGCGTCATCGAGCTCGAATGCTCGATCGCGAGCGCGGCGGGTGTCGAGCCGGGCATGTTGATCTCACAGGCGATCGCGCTCTGCCCTTCTCTCGTGCTCTGCGAGCCCGACCCGGACTTCTACGATGCGGCACGGGAACGGATCCTCGATGTCCTTCGCTCGGGGAGCCCGGTCGTCGAGCCTTCGGGAGACCGCGGGCGTTTTTTCATCGGCGTCGATGGACTCGAACGGCTCTACGGTCCACCGGAACGACAGATCGAATCGTTGCGAGGGGAGCTCGAAAGACTCTCGCCGCGGTTGGCTTCGAGCGCCCGCTTCGGGTGTGCGCCCGGGAAGTTCGCGGCCTGGGTCGCGGCGCGATCGGTTCGCGTTCGGGGTGGAACGCCCGCTTCGCCGGTCGTCGTTCCCGAGACGGATCTTCGGCCGTTTCTCGAGGTCCAACCGGTCGATGTGCTCCCCGTGTCGCCACGCATGGTCCTCCGACTCCAACGTCTCGGGATCAAACGACTTCGTCGTCTCGTCGCGATCCCCGAGCCGGCGCTGGTCTCGCAGTTCGGCGTCGACGGACGGCATGCGCTCGCCTGGGCCGTGGGGCGTCGGATCGATCTCGTGCGTCCCGAAGCTCGCGAGCGTTCGATCCGCGTTTCGCTCGACTTTCCCGCGCCCATCGGCCAGCTCGAGCTGTTCCACGCCGCCCTGGATCGGTTGCTGCGGCGCGCGCTCGAGCGATCCACGCGTCTCGGGAAGAGCGTCCGCGGCATCAAGGTCAGCGCGCTGCTCGAGGACGGCGGGTCTTGGTCGATTCGGTCCATCACCCGCGATCCTTCGAGTCGTGCGGAGATGTTGAGCGCGTTCCTTCGCTCTCGGATCGCGCTCTCTCCTCCTCCCCGCGCGGTCGAGAGCCTGCGACTCGAGCTCTTCCGGTTCGGTCCGTCGAGCGCGCAAACCGGGCTGTTCGACCCGAAGGAGAACGCGCCTCGGACCGGGGGCTCGATCGAGACCTACGACGGCGAGCTGCTCCCGGCGTTCAAGAAGGCGGCGCAGTCGCTACGTCTCAGGCTCGGAGGCACCGCGCTCTACCGCGTGCTCGAGCTCCAACCGAGCTCGCGGCTGCCGGAACGGCGTCACGCGTTGATGGAGTTGGCGTGACAAGGAGGTGCGGATGGCGGACGGCATGACGACGGAATCGGCGCGATGACGAGCATGAAGCGCGCAGACACGAGAGATCGGGGTGTGGCACGGGGCGGTGGCGAGGAGATGACCCGCTGAATGGCTTCGTCGGGCAAGCTCCGACCGCTCAATCGGCCACGTCCGATTCGTGTCCACGCCGACCCGGCGGGGCGCCCGAGACGTTTACAGATGAAAGGTCGGTGGCGGTCGGTCGATGGCATCATCGACGAATGGCGTATCGATGACGAGTGGTGGCGAGAGCCGATCTCTCGCTCCTACTACTCGCTCGTCCTGGAAAGCGGCGCGCACCTGACGGCGTACCACGATCTGATGGAGGATCGTTGGTGCCAGCAGCCCACGTAGCGATCGATGTTCTACGTCGCCCCGAAGCTCCGTCTCGAGTCCCCGGACTACATCGAGCTCCACGCCCACTCCTCGTTCTCGTTTCTCGATGGCGCCTCGCACCCCGAGGAGCTGGCGCTGCGTGCACTGGAGCTCGGCTATCCCGCGCTCGCGCTCACGGACCACGACGGGCTCTACGGGTCGATGGAGTTTGCGCGGTTTTCGCGCGCGCAGGGCTTGCAGCCGATCACCGGGGCGGAGCTCACCTTGGCCTCGCCCTTCGCGGATGAAGCGAGCGCGCGCCCCGACGAAAGCGGTCCACGGTACCACGTCACGGTGCTCGCCGAGAATCAGACCGGGTACGCGAATCTGTGTCGGCTGATCACGAAGTCCCACATGGAAAACGCGCGGGGAGACCCCCGGCTCGAGCTCGAGGCGCTCTTCGAGCATCCGGAGGGGTTGGTTGTCATGACCGGGTGTCGCCGGGGGCCGGTGCTCGCGGCGCTCGATCGCGGGGTGGACGAAGGGGAAGCGATGCTCCGGCGGATGCGCGACGCGTTCGGCCCCGACAACCTGTACGTCGAGCTTCAGCAGAACGCGGTGTATGGCGATCGCGCGCGGATTCAGAAGCTCTGCGCGCTCGCGGATCGACTCGAGATCCCGGTCGTGGCGACGGGGAACGTCCATTACCACGAGCCGGATCGGCACCGGTTGCAAGACATACTGGTCGCGATTCGGAATCGGACGACGGTCGACGACTCGCACGAGCTCCGTCGTCCGAACGCCTGCTTCCACCTGGCCTCGCCCAGAGAGATGGTGTCGCGGTTCGAGACCCGCCCCGACGCGCTTCGAAGCACACGCGAGATCGCCGAACGCTGCTCGGAGTTCGACCTCACGCAGGACCTCGGGTACCGATTCCCGGATTTTCAGGGCGGCAGCGGAGCGTCCGCGATCCGTGTGCTGAGCGAGTACTGCATGTCGAGACTCGACGACCGCTACCCCATCGGCGACAAGAACCGTCCCGAGGCGAAGGACCGACTCGCGCAGGAGCTCAGGCTGGTAGACAAGCACGGACTCGCGGGGTTTTTCCTCGTATATCGCGATATCCTCGAGCTCGCGAGAGAGGTCGCGTATGAAGTTCGAGGGAGCTCGGCGCCTCGTCAGTCGCTTCCCCCGGGTCGAGGACGTGGTTCCTCGGTCTCGTCGATCATCTGCTACCTGATCGGTCTCTCTCACATCGACCCGGTCGAGACGAACCTCTTCCTCGGTCGGTTTCTGAACGACGTGATGGGGAGCGTGCCCGACATCGATCTCGACTTCGCGCGTGACATCCGAGAGGCGTTGATCCTCAGGATCTATGAAGAGTACGGGGACGAGAACGTCGGGCTCGTGTGCACGTTTCCCACCTATCGCACGCGGTCGATCGTACGAGAAGTCGGCAAGGCGTTGAGCCTCCCTACGGGGGATATCGAGAAGCTCGCCAAGCTGGCCCAGCCGAATGAAGACGGGTTCGCCGGCGAGCTCGAACGGATCCCCGGATTGAAGGACCGGGTCGGCTCGGCGCCATGGCAGGCGTTTATCGAGATCGCCGAGGAGATCCGAGGGATGCCGCGCCACATCTCCCAGCACGTCGGTGGGATGATCATCTCGAGCCGACCCCTGGTCGAGATCGTTCCGCTCGAGCCCGCGGCGTGGGAAGGACGGGTCCTCTGTCAGTGGGACAAGGACTCTTGTGACGACGCCGGGTTCATCAAGATCGACTTCCTGGCGCTCGGGATGATGTCGTTGGTGGAAGAAGCGGTCGACTTGATCGCCGAGCGTCACGGGGAAGCGCCGGATCTCTCGCGGATCGACTACGAGGATGAGAGGATCTACGACTTGATCTGTTCGGGTGACACGATCGGTCTCTTTCAGATCGAGAGCCGTGCACAGATCCAGATGCTGCGTCGCGTTCGACCGCGAAACCTGGAGGATCTGGCGGTGCAGGTCGCGATCGTACGGCCCGGACCCATCGTCGGCGGAGCCGTGAATCCGTATGTGACGCGACGCGAGAAGCTCCGAGAGATCCCCGGCTATGTCGTCCCCTACGATCATCCCCTACTCGAAGAAGCGCTCGGGGAGACGCTCGGCGTCATCATCTTTCAGGACCAGGTTCTCCAGGTTTGCAAGTCGCTGGCGGGGTTCACCGACGGTCAGGCGGAAGGTCTGCGACGCGCGATGAGTCGGAAACGGTCGCACGCGGCGATGCTCGAATACTGGGATGCGTTTCGAGAGGGCGCGGCCGAGCGTGGCGTGAGCGAAGCCACGGCCGAGAAGGTCTTCGCCCAGGTCACCGCGTTCTCGGAGTTCGGGTTTCCGAAGTCACACGGCGCGGCGTTCGGTCTGTTGGCGTACCAGTCGGCGTGGATCCGCGATCGCTATCCGACCGAGTACTACGTCGGGCTCTTCAACAACCAACCGATGGGGTTCTACGCGCTCGATGCGCTCGGTCGTGACGCGCGTCGACACGGTATCCAGATCCGGTTGCCGGATCTCAACGCGAGCCATGTCGCGTGCACCGCGGAAGAGGAAGATGTCCGGGTCGGTCTCGGGTTCGTACGCGATTTCGGTAGCGATGTCGCGGATCTCGTCGTGGCCGAGCGGGAGACGCGTGGCCCGTTTCGATCGCTGCCCGATTTTCTGCGACGGACGCCGGCCTCGCTCAAGCGAGTCGCGATCGAGAACCTGATCTGGGTGGGTGGGATGGATGGGTTCGGGCTCGAGCGACGCGAGTTGCTGTGGCAGACGGGGCTTTGGTTGGGACCGGAGCCGGAGACCGAGTCGGAGCGGGCACGACGCGAGCTCGCCGCGACATCGGTCGGTCTCGAGAACGAGTCGAAACGACCCGTTCGAGGTCGGACGAGCACCGATCGAGCGAGTCGTGGGCAAATCGAGCTCGATCTGGGCGATCCCTATGCGGATTTGCGGTTCGATGGCACGGGGGACATGGAGAAGCTGGTGGCGGAGTACCGGCTGCTCTCCTTCGCCGCCTCGCAGCACCACCCCTTCGCGCTCATCGGCGACTATCTGCCCCCCGGGACCGTGTCGTCGGAGCGGTTCGAAGCCGTCCCCGACAAGACGCACGTCCGCGTCGCGGGGATCGTGGTGGCGCGTCAACGTCCCCATACGGCGAAGGGGTACATCTTCATCCTGATGGAAGACGAGTTCGGACCGATCAACTCGATCGTGAGACCTGAGATCTATCAGACGTACCGTGCGGCGGTGCGGCTCGAGCCCTTCCTGCTGATCGACGGCACGCTCCAAAAGGATGGGGCGACCTACAATGTGCTGGCGGATTCGGTGAAAGGGTTACGGTTGAGCCCGGAGCTGGTCGCTGCACGCGCGGGGTTGCCCGCAGGCGATCGAGCGCCGTTTCCGATCGCCGCTCGCATGGACGGAGACCGCGATGTGCTGGACTCCTTCACATACCTGGAAGCGCTGAGGTGCGACCCACCGCCGACGATGAGCTGGGGTGGTGGGGGTGGCTGACACTGACCGATCTGCCCGTGTGGCGGACACCGGTCCTTCTCGATCTCTTCTCTGGCCCCTGAGTTGCATGGTCTCGGCTCATCGCGGCCCCGTGAGTTCTCACGGGAGCATCGCTTCAAGGGTCGTTCAGATTCCGCCACCGAGGACGAAGACATGACCGAACCGGCGCAGCGCGGCGAGCCCGAGATCGTCGACAAGCCCTGGGGCCGAGAGATCTGGTACGCGCACACCGATGTCTACGCGGGCAAGATCCTCGAGGTCGACGCCGGCCACATCCTCTCGTTACAGAAGCACGAAGTGAAGCACGAGACCATGTACCTTCAGTCCGGCCGCATGCGCTTCACGCTCAACGATGAAGAGTTCGAGTGGACTCCGGGCGAGGTCGTATCGATCCCTCCCGAGAACGTCCACCGGATGGAAGCGATCGAGGACAGCGTGATTCTCGAAGTGAGCACGCCCCACCTCGAGGACGTCGTGCGTCTCGAGGACCGATACGGTCGAACCACCTGATACAGGACGGGTCGACGCTAGTCGGCGTCGACGCTATCCCAACGCTTCGAAGATCTCCTCGTGTGTCGGGTGTCTTCCCGTAGCCTTTTTCGAGTAGACGAGCCGCTCGTCCGCTACGACCTCGAACCTACCCCCCTTCGACGGGACGAGCTCGACGTCGACATCGTCGAATCGCTCCTCGAGTGCAGCCGCCAAACTGACGGCTTTCGGCTCGTAGTTTCAGACGACGCAGTATTCGATCGATATTTTCATGATTCGGTCCCGTCGGCTCGCAGGGTACGT
>JAKSCH010000241.1 GCA_022360695.1 Gemmatimonadota bacterium | reverse complement strand
TGACGCCGATTTTCTCACGAATCTGGTTCGTGAAGATGACCGCGGTGTTCGATCGACCGATCGCGCCCGTGAGCTTGCGAAGCGCCTGCGACATGAGCCGCGCCTGGAGCCCCACGTGCGAATCGCCCATCTCTCCTTCGATCTCGGCGCGGGGCACGAGCGCGGCGACCGAGTCCACCACGATGACGTCGAGCGCGCCGGAGCGGACCAGGACTTCCGCGATCTCGAGCGCCTGCTCGCCCGTATCGGGTTGTGACACGAGCAGATTCTCGATGTCGACGCCGAGCTTCTGCGCGTATCCGACATCGAGCGCGTGCTCGGCGTCGATGAAGGCGGCCACGCCTCCGTCTTTTTGCGCGTTCGCGATCACGTGGAGCGTGAGCGTCGTCTTACCCGAAGATTCGGGTCCGTAGATCTCGGTCACCCGTGCCCGCGGGATGCCGCCGATTCCGGTCCCGTAATCGAGGTTGAGCGCACCGGTGGAGATGGCGGGGATCCGTACCCGCGCGTTCTCGTTCCCCAATCGCATGATCGCGCCCTTCCCGTGGGCCCGCTCGATTTGATTGAGGGCCACGGACAACGCTTTCTTCCGCTCTTCGTTCATCTCCACGCCCATGTCACGCTCTCCGATCGTTCACGTCTCGCAGGTCGGATCGAGCATACCATCGATCCACACCCTTCGCAATTTCTTCGGTTTTTTCCGAAGATCTTCGCCATTTCTTCGGGTTCGGCCCCCGACTCGTATGGTATCCTCTCCGGCAGGGTATCGAGTCACCCGTGCGGGGAGGATCGGGCCGTTCCTCAAAGGCCTCTCAACGATCCGAGCGCGAGGGGCCGACGCTCATACCGCCCGACCGCACGCGGGGCAAAAGGACTCGCCGCCCTCCAACGTCTCCCCGCACCGATCGCACGCCGACGAGCCCTCCGGGGCGGGCTCGGGGTCGCGCCTCGCCTCCCCGTTTCCCGTCGCCGCCTCATCGCGAGCCTCGAGCGCCGTCCGCTCGAGCCGGGCACGGATCTCACGGTACTCCGCCTCGCTCAGCTTCCCGGTCCGGAACTCCAGCTCGAGATCCCGAAGCGCCTCGATCGCGGCGTCGCGGCGCTCGTGCGCCTCGAGCGCGGCCCCCGTGTCTTCGCCCCCGCGAAACGCCGCGAGGACGACCGTCACCGCCAGCAGAAGCAGGATCGCGCCGAGGATGACGAATCCCGTCATCGGCCGCGCCCCCGATTGGCCTCGGCGAGCTCCACCGCGCGCGCGACCGCCTCGAGCGGTCCGGTCACGGTCTTTTCGAGCAGCTCGGGTGGCAGCTCCGACGTCAGCCCGATCACCGGGACGCCGAACTTCCGGCAGAACGCCGCCTCGCTCAGCGTGCCCCACGAGCCGGCGATCGCGATCACCGCTTCCGAGGCGCGCGCGACGAGGACGTTACGCGCCTCACCGAGCCCCGTAGCGATCGGGATCGAGACGCCGGGCGCGGCGGCGCCCGGATCGGAGCCCGGGAGGAATCCGATCACCACGCCGCCTTCCGACGCGGCGCCGGCGGCCGCCGCAGCCATGACACCACCGAGTCCACCGCAGATCGTGACCGCGTCGACCCGCGCCAGGGCGACGCCCACCGCCCGAGCCGTGGTCGCCTGCTCATCCGTCGCCTCCCCGGACCCGATCACTCCGATCCGCAACGGGCGCCACCCTTTGGCGACAGCGACGGACACGCTAGCGCTCCAACCACAGCGTCACGGGCCCCTCGTTGATCGACTCCACGTCCATCATCGCGCCGAAGCGTCCCTGGGCGACGGGTCCCCGCGCCGCGCAGGCCTCGACGAACCGGTCGTACAGACGCTCCGCTTCTCCCGGAGGCGCGGCGGCGCCGAAGGACGGCCGACGTCCGCGGCTCGCGTCGCCGTAGAGCGTGAACTGGGAGACCAGCAGCAGCGCGCCGCCGATGTCCTCCGCCGATCGGTTCATCCGTCCGTTCTCGTCGCTGAAGATCCTCAGTCCCCAGAGCTTGTCGGCCATCCAGACGATCTCCGGCTCGCGGTCGTCCGGGCCGAACCCGACCAGCACGAGGAGCCCGCGAGCGATCTCCCCGACCACGTCATCGCCGACGCGCACGCGAGCTTCCGAGACGCGCTGAATCAGCACCCTCACGTTTTGCTCTCCGCGCCTCGAGTGGTTCGGTGGAAGTTGTCCACAGCCGGTGGCCCGGCCGGACCCCGAGAAGATGCGCCGGACGCACGAGTCCGTCGAACCTCTCGGTGGACTTCCCTGAAATCCACGTTTTTTCTACACGAAACCCACACGATGTCCACACTACGTTTTTTAAAAAAATCCCTGGACACCAACCTGGGCGACGGGAGCTCGGCTACCCGCGGGATCCGGGTTGAAGGACTTGTCGATCGTCCGAGTGTGGTGCGATGGAAGGTACGTCGGGACGGCCGGGGGAGCGTCGAAGTCCGACGCGACCCGGATGTACTTAGCCCCCGACCACCCAAGAGGGAGTCAGGGGCTAAGTGCAGGAGGTTGTTTACGGCTTTGTCGGCGCGATCCTGTCAGTTTGCGCGGCCTTACAGGACCTCCGCGAGTCTGGTACCTTCTGTCCGACCAGCTGTTCGAGATCCCCTTTTTGTCCTCGGCGCCTGCGCTCCGTTGCCGGAACTCCGACTCCTCGGTTCGAAGCTCGCGCTTCGATCGTGATCTCGCGTCGGACAACTCACGGTGCCGTCGTGGCCTCGACCTTCCGGACTGGTCGGTGCCTCCTCCCTTGGCACGCCGTGAGTTTAAAAAAAATGTTTTTGATGGTCAAGCCGAAAAAGAGACCAACCGCAGTTTTTCGTAAAAACGAAAGCCGCACCCCAGACCGCGGGCGTGTATCGGCGGGGTAAACTCCCGGTTTTCGGTCAGGAATCGAGCGTCAGCTGTGGAGCCGTCATCGCGCGCGCGTCCGTCCGACCGCTCTCGGCGGCGATCCGCTCGAGGAGTCGCCGAAGCAACGCGTCGCCGGGAAGCGTGCGGCGCAGCCCATCGAGGCTGGCGACGATCACCAGCGCGTCGCGAGCTCGGGACAGCGCGACGTTGAGCAGACGAGGGAAGTCCGTGTTCTTCGTCTCATCGAGAAACCAGCTTCGACCCGGCGGCGCGTCGACCGTATCGATCACCACGATCCGCTTCTCGCGCCCCTGAAAACGGTGGATCGTGCTCACCTGTAGGTCCTCCGGCGCGGCTCGGCCGAGACGGCGGCGCACGAGATCTCGGAGATGGCGGGTCTGGGCTCGGTAGGGTGAAACCACCGCGATGTCGCCGAAGCCCTCGCGGGCGAGACGCCCCAGGAAGCTCATGATCACGTCCGCGTGCGCGGGGTTCCGACGCGAGCCGTCGAGGCGCTCCACGATCGGCTCGAGCCCGGACGTGTCGAAGAGGCGCACGGCGCGCAGGGACGGCGGACGCTCCGACACCTCTTCCGCATCCCGGAGGCGGCCACCGTAGAACGAGTCGCTCACGATCGCGCGGATCTCGGGGGCCATTCGGTACTGGACGTCGAGCATCGCGCACAACCCATCGTGCGGCGCCGGGAGCCCGGATCCGCTCCGCTCCGATGAGACGACGCCGGTCTCGCGGAACAGATCGCGCTTGAGCCACCGCTCCGCGGCCGGACCGTCGCTCACCACCACCGGGGGAAGCTGCTGGAAGTCCCCGACCGCCACCGTGGCTCGCGAGGTACGCGAGGCGGCGAAGGCCACGTAGGGGAGCGGAGCGGTGCTCGCTTCATCGACGATCAGCGCGTCGAAGACCACGTCACGGAGCTCGTCGCGGACCGACAGCCGCGCGAAGGTCGTGAGCACGACCGAGGCGGCCTCCACCGTCTCCTCCGCCTGGCGAGACAACGCGTGGAGCGCACGGCCGACGGCGCGGGCCGCCTCCGCATCATCCCTGGCTCGCGCGATGCCCAGCAGACGCCCCAGCCGAGCGTGGGGGCCGATCGCGCTCGTACGTCCGTTTTCCGGGGGTGACGACGACCGCGGGCCGAGCTGTCGCTCGAGATCCTCGATCGAGCGGAGCACGCCGCCGGCCCCGCCCTCGATCCGACGCGCGAGGACCGACTCGAGCCGGAGCGGATCATCGGCGGCGCGCTCGAGATCGGATCCGACGCGAACGATGCGGCCGGCCGCGATGTCGACGGGATCGGCGATCCGACGGAGTCGATCCGCGATCTCGTCCACGGCGCCGTTCGTGGTCGCCGTGACGAGGACCCTTCCCCGCTCGGCGAGCTCGAGCGCCGCACGGGCCACGAGTCGCGACTTTCCGGTGCCGGGCGGTCCCCATACCAGCTGCGCCTCGCTGCCCAGGATCCGACCCAGCGCCGCGCGCTGCGGTTCGTTCAGATCGTCCGATGTCGGCAGACGCGGCGCGGCGACGCCGATGCGCGGGGGGCGCCGTCCCAACGTGGTCAGAACCGTTCGAGGAAAGTGACGGTCCGGTTCGTCGGCCAGCTCGAGCAGGCGTTGCGACAGCTCGCGAAGCAGCCACGTCGGATCGAACTCGAGCTCCGCGCCGTCCACGCGGTCGCCGAGCCATTCGGGTACCACGACCCCCAACAAGCCGATCCCGCGCTCGAACGAGACGACCACCCCCAGGGTCTCGCGACCGGCGGTTCGGACGCGCACACGATCATCGATCCGGATGTCGTACATTCCCCCGGCGATCTGGAATCCGTAGCGCGTGCCCGACCCCGCGTCGCCGCGAGCCCGCCCCGAGAGCGCGGCGATCGGTCCGTCGAGGTTTCGGCGCGCCAAGTCGGTCCGAACCGCCTGGATCTCCTCCTCGATCGCCAGCTGACAGTCCGAGAGCAGGAGCCACAGGGGCTCCAACGAGTCAGGAGCGTCCATGTCGAAATCGAACGACCCCGCGCGCGTCGCGTCGCGCGACTGGAGCTCGTCGGAGCTCCGCGAGGCGTTGGCCTCGGCCGCCGAGTGGGTCCTCGCGTACCGCGAAGGGGTCGAATCGCGGCCCGTGTTTCCGAACGTCGAGCCGGGAGAGATCCAGGCCCGTCTCGGTGCCGAGCCACCGGCGCGCCCCGATCCGTTCGACCGAGTGCTCGCGGACTTCAGCGAGGACATCGTACCGGGTCTCACCCACTGGAATCACCCTGGCTTCATGGCGTACTTCGCGAGCTGCGCTCGGGGGCCGAGCGTGGCGGCCGAGCTGCTGATCGCTGCGGTCGGGGTCAACGCAATGTTGTGGCGCACGTCCCCCGCCGCGACCGAGGTCGAGCTCGTGGCGGTGGATTGGCTGCGACAGGCGCTCGGTCTTCCCGCCGACTTCCGAGGCGTCATCCTCGACACGGCGTCGACCTCGACGTTCACCGCGCTGCTCGCCGCGCGGGAGCGGGCGGGCGACGACGTCCGTCGGCGGGGGCTCTTCGACGCCCCGGCCCTGACCGTCTATACATCCGAGCAGTCACACTCCTCCATCGACAAGGCGGCGATGGCCGCGGGATTGGGGTTGGCGTCCGTTCGACGCGTGGCGGTCGACGAGCGGTTTCGCATGCGACCCGAAGCCCTCTCCGAGGGCATCGACGCCGACCTCGCCGCCGGCGCCCGGCCCAGTTTCGTGTGCGCGACCGTCGGCACGACGTCGACGGCCAGCGCGGACCCCGTGCGGGCGATCGCGGACGTCGTGCGGCGACACGACGACCTGTGGCTCCACGTCGATGCCGCGTACGCCGGCTCGGCGGCGCTCGCACCGGAGCTGCGCGACCCCTTCGACGGCTGGGAGCTCGCCGACTCGATCGTGGTCAACCCACACAAGTGGATGGGCACGTCGCTCGACTGCTCGGTGTTGTTCTTCCGCGACCCCACCCCCTTCCGAGCCTCGCTCGCGCTCACGCCCGCGTATCTCGAGTCGGAGGAAGCGCCCGCGACGAACCTGATGGATTTCGGCCTCTCGCTCGGACGTCGCTTCCGTGGTCTCAAGCTCTGGACGCTGTTCCGCTGCGTCGGAACCGACGCGTTGGCCGACACGTTTCGAGGGCATGTCCGGATGGCGGCGGACGCGGCGGACCGACTGACGAGCAGTGGCCGGTTCGAGCTCGCGGCGCCCGTCTCGTTCAGCACGATCTGCGTTCGAGCGGTGGGCGCGGGCGAGCCGGACGAGCTGGACGCGGGGAACCGGGACATCCTTCGTCGGGTCAACGAGGGAGACAGCGTGTTTCTCTCGCATACCGAGCTCGACGGCCGTTATACTCTGCGTCTATCGGTGGGCAGCGCGCATACGGAGCCGCGGCACGTCGAGAGCGCCGTCGAAGCGCTCATCCGCGCCGCGGACGACCTGGCCCGGACGGAGGCGGTCGCGGTCGGAACGGAATAGGGTCAGGAGCCACGTCGTGACGAGGAACACGGGAGTCGGTGCGGTGACGATCGCGGGGGCGCTCGCGCTCGCCATCGGGGGGTGCGCGGCCTCGGCGGAGAGCGCGCAAGAGGGCTCCGTCGTCCCGACCGACGTTCAGGTGGCCGGCGAGCGCGCCGACAAGGGCCGACTCAAGGGGGCGGAGGACGCGCCGGTGCGCATCGTCGAGATCTCCGACTTTCAATGCCCGTTCTGTCGACAGTTCCACGACGAGACGCTGACCCGGATCGACAGCGCGTACATCGAGACCGGGAAGGTCAACTATCTATGGGTCTCGTACGCCAATCCGGGGCACTCGCAGGCGTTCACGTCCTCGGAAGCCGCCTTCTGCGCGGGGGCGGTCGGGAAGTTCTGGCCGATGCACGACATCCTGTTCGAGCGCCAGGAGGAGTGGAGCGGCTCGCCCGATCCCTACGCGCTGTTCGTGTCGTATGCCGAAGAGATCAACATCGAGCCGGAGTCGTTCGGGTCGTGCGTGCGTAACAGCCTGCTCGCGTCGCTCCTTCTCCGTGACTACATGAGCGTGAGCCGGGCGGGGATCTCGAGCACGCCGTACTTCATCCTCGCCGACAGCGTCGCGATCCGGGGAGCGGCGGACTTCAGCACGTTCTCGCAAGCGATCGACACGTTGTTGGTGCTCAAGGGCGCGGCGAACGACGACGAGATCGAGCAACCGTGATCGCCCGGGGGCGGCTCGCGCTACCGCCCCCCTAGCCGGACCGAGGGACGCTCGACCGCTTCCGCGACCCCGGCTCCCTCGGTGACGCGGTACGCGCGGTCGATCGCGAGATCGGTCAGCCGGTCGACCGTCCCGGAACCGGGCCAGCGGATCTCGATCGTCTCGATCCGCTCGGCATCCCCCAGCCCGATCTCCTGACGGAGCGGGTTCGAGCCGAAGCTCCCGCCCGTCCCGACGACACGGTGGACGGTTCGGACTCCCCGCGGCCCTTCGCTCGTGACGGCGATCCGGGCCCCGACTCCGGCGCGGTTCGCGACCGTGCCCCGGAGCTCGACGGCGATCCAGCCGTTCTCGAAGCCGGGGTTCTCGTACAACGCGTTGGGCGAGAGATCGCCCTCGTGCGCGCCCCCGAGCTGGATGTGGACGTCGCTGTCGCCATCGTTGTCGATATCGGCGAACGAGACGCTGTGCCCTTTGTCCAGACCCCCGAAGCCGCCGGCTCCCGTCACCTCGACGAATCCTTCACCGGTATTCCGGAACATCCGGTTCGGCATGAGCTGGCGGTAGTCCGGGTCGCCGGTGCCGACGTAGAAGTCGAGCCATCCGTCGGCGTCGAGGTCGCCGAAGTTCGAGCCCATCGCGTACATGATCCGATCCACGCGCTGGATCGCGGTCGCGTCCTCGAAGGTCCCATCGCCTCGGTTCCGATAGAGCCGCGGGAGCTCCGCCGCGTGCGGTCGGCCTCGGTACTCGTTGTAGACGTCGCCGATGTGCGCGGAGTAGCCCGCGACGAAGAGGTCGAGGTGCCCGTCGTTGTCGAAGTCCCAAAACCACGTCGGGAAGCTCGCCAGCGGCTCGGCCACACCCGCGCGATCGGTGATGTCGTCGAACCGCCACCCGCCGTCGGTCCTCGCCCCCATGTTGCGGTACAGCCGGTTCGCGGCGTGGAGGATCGACACGTAGAGATCCGGTCTCCCGTCGTTGTCGACGTCCCCCCACGTCACGCCCTTCACGAACGCGGCGAGACCGAGACCCACCTCCGAGGCGATCTCCTCGAAGGTCCCGTCTCCGCGGTTGCGGTACAGCTCGGACGGGTGCGCGACGCCGTCCCGCGACTCGTTTCCGATGAAGAGGTCGAGCCAGCCGTCCCCGTCGAAGTCGGTCCACCCGCCCGTCTGGGTCGGGTGCTCCGAGTACACGCCGGCCTCGTGCGTGACGTCCACGAACCGTCCACCCTCGTTCCGCAGCAACGAGTTCGGATACCCTTGCACGAGCCACCCGCCTCGCAGCACGAGCACATCCGGATCCCCGTCGTTGTCGTAGTCGGCGTGGATCATGTTGAGACCACCGACGAGGCCTTCCAGCCCGGCCTCTATCGTGCGCTCGATGAAGCCGCCGGTCCCATCCGCGAGAAAGAGCCGCATTTGGTCGAGCAGACCGCGCGATGAGACCATCACATCGAGCAGTCCGTCGCCGTCGAAGTCTTCCACGATCCCGCCGCCCGATACGGACACGACGTCGAGACCGACGTCGGACGCGACGTTCGAGAACCGCGCGAGCGTTCCCTCGCCGGCGAGCCGCATGGGGTCGATGCGATACGGCTCCGCCACGCGCTCGGGCCAGACGCCGGCGTTCATGGCCGCGATGTTGAGCAGCCACGCGGCGCGGACGTCATCCGGGTGGGTCTGGAGCCCGCCTTCCTGCCAGCGGATCGCATCCTCGAGCGCGTCGAGCGCCGAGTCGGGACTCGCCATGGGTTCTCCGGGCGGCGCTTCGACCCAGCACGGGAAGACGGCATCGGGGTCGCCATACAGCCCGGCGACCGTCGGGGGACTCGAGCACGCCAGCTCTCGGGCGCGTCGGAGCAGCGCGACGCCGGCGAGCTCGTCCAACGTGCGTCGAAAGCCGGGGATCGGCTCGACGTCGGCCTCGGCGAGGATCTGACGGATGAGCACGAGCTGGTCGAAGGCTTGCGCGCTGAACCCGGCGTTGAGCGCCTCCTGCGCGATCAGACCGCGGCGGAGGATCTCCGAGACCGGATCGGGCGCGGGCGGTTGCTCCGAGAAATGCCGGATCCGGGCGCGATTGAGCTGCTCGTCGAGCATCGGGTCCGCCGAGTCGGCGAGCGCGACGAGCCGATCGGCCATCTGCGCCGTCCCTCCGGAACGCCCCTCTCGACCCCCTCCGCACGAGGCCAGACCCGCGATCGCCGCGACCGCCAGGAATCGCCACGACCGGACCACGGGCCGCCTCACCGCTCGCCGGCTCCGGGACGGAGGACGAGATCGAGCGCTCCATCCGGGATCGGGAAGCGCTCTTCCACTCCCCCGGGCCAGCGGACGATGGCGGCGCGAGCCTCGGCTGCGCGCCCGAAGACCTGAGTGGCGCCGTTCTTCGACCAATACCCGGAGCCGGCCTGAACCTCGCGGGCCGGCCCCTCGCCCTCTGAAAACGCGAGACGGACCGACGCACCGACCGCGGTCGGATTCGCCGGCGGCCCGACGAGCCGGATCCGTAGGCCGCGGCGCTCGCCCGCTCCGCGGAACACGAGCGTCTCGCCGCCGTTCTGCGCGACGGCGAGATCCCAGCGGCCATCCGCGTCGTAGTCCGCGACGGCGGCCCCGCGCGCGTCGCCGTAGACCGCGATGCCGCTTCTCGACGCGTCGAGCGTCTCGAACGTCCCATCCCCCCTTCCGAGCAGCACGGCGCCTCGCCCCGCGTCGTGGCGGGGCAGCCCCTCGGGGGTCGCCAAGAAGTTCTGCGCCAGGAAGAGGTCCTCGTGACCGTCCAGGTCGAAGTCCGCGACGACGACGCCGAACGCCGGTGCGCGTTGCGCGGGGCCGGCGATGCGGATGGCCTCGAAGGATCCATCGCGGTTGAGAAACGCGGTGTGCTCGAGCGTCACGGCGCGCGCCGAGTACACGCCGTCCCGACCGGTCGGTAGCAGCTGGTCCAGCCCGGCGCGACCGAAGTCTTCGAACGTCGACACGCTGCGGCGAAGCATCGGGAGGTGCTGGATCAACGTCAGATAATCGCGCCTGGCGGTCTCGAGCCCCGACGCGTCGGTCTCCGTCTCGATGACCTCGACCAGCCCGTTCCCATCGAAGTCCGCCGCGTGGATCCCCGCCGGCCGATCCGTCGTCGGCGCGAGGCCGGTGTTCGCGCCCCAGGACGTGGCGACCAGATCGGGTCGTCCGTCGCCGTCGAGGTCGCCGGTGGCGACGCCGTTCCAGCGCCCGGGCCACGCCGCGAGGCCCCAAGCCTCGGTGACCTCCTGGAATCGTGCGCCCTGGTTGAGAAACAGACGCAGCGGCCCCCATTCGACGGCCAGCACCAAATCGGCGTCGCCGTCGCCGTCGAGATCCGAGAAGACGGCCCCCGAGACCAGCCCGGTGAGGTTGAAAGCGGCGCTCCGACTCGTGTCGACGACCCACGATCCGTTCTCGTTGAGGAGGATCCGTGAGCTGGCGGGCCGCGGGTACGCACCGGGGATCGCGCGCGCGCCGAGGAAGAGATCGAGATCGCCGTCGACATCGATGTCGGCCGCCGCGAGCGGCCCGGTCGCCGCGACGGCGGGGATCGGGGTCGCGCCCGAGCTCGACAACGCCATGAGCGGGGGGATCTCCGCGACCTCGGCCGGGGTCCGGGCCTCCCAGCTGCTGACCCCGGCGAGCAAGGAAGGTCCGGCGACGCCCGGGATCAGCAGGACCGTGGTCTGATCCCCCGGCGCCGGCGGTCCGACCGCGATCGGGTCGAGGAACGAGCCCGCTTCGGTGCGCGCCAGCTGTGCTTGACCCCCGGCCGCACTGGTCGTGATGACGTCCGGGTCGCCGTCGCCGTCCACGTCCTCCCACGTGACCCCGGGTCCGAGCCGGGAGAGCTCGAGCGGGATGAGCGGCTGCCGCCCGAGCTCATCGAACTCGGACTCGACGTGTCGGCTCACGACGCGCCCCGCCTCGAACAGCGGGGGGACCGACGCGCCGGTTTCGACGGCGTCGGGCACGCCCGCTTCGGGCCCGATCTCGTAGGCCCGGTTCGTCTCCACCGAAAGGCTTCGCCTCTCTCCGGAAGGCCAGGTCACGGTCAGGACGGCGCGCTCGGCGTCGCCCATGGCGAACGTGACGGCCGGGTCGGAACCCGAGAGGTACATGCCGCCGGCCGTCACCTGCCGCGTCTGGAGCGGGTGCGCCCCACCCTCGAGCGTGAGCCGCGCTCCGATCGCCGACGTGTTCCTCGCCCCGTCTACGAGACGGATCGCGAGGCGGTTCGCCCTCGCCACGTTCTCGAATACGCGGGGCGGCTCGTTGAGCCGCGTGATGACCACGTCGCGGTCGCCGTCGCGGTCCAGATCGGCCGCCGCGATGCCGTGGCTGATGTCGGGCTCGACGCCGTACCCCCACGCGGCGCCGGTCTCCTCGAAGGTGCCGTCGCCGAGATTCCGAAACGCGAGATTCCGGAGCTTCAGCTCGGGGAAGATCCCCAGTTCCTCGCGCCAATCGACCTGCGCCCGTCCCGACCGAAGATCGTCCTGGGTGTCGCCATCGAGCGGGTCCCAGGCGTGTCCGTTCGTGACGAGCAGGTCCTGGACGCCATCCAGATCGACATCGATGAACATCGCGCCCCAGGTCCACTCCGA
>JAKSCH010000034.1 GCA_022360695.1 Gemmatimonadota bacterium | reverse complement strand
GGCGGAGCTCTACAAGTATTCCGCCGCGCTCCGCTCGTTCACGCACGGGAAGGCGGTGCACACGCGATCGCTGGCGGCATACGAGCCGGCACCCCCGCACGTGGCGGAGAAGGTGATCGCCGAGGCGAAGGAGCGGGAGGACTAGGAGCCGTGGCAGGGCACAGCAAGTGGTCGAAGATCAAGCGCCAGAAGGCGGTCACCGACAAGGCGCGCGGTCGGTTGTTCGCGAAGCTCGGTCGCGAGATCGCCGTGGCGGCGCGCGAGGGCGGCGGCGACCCGGACTTCAACCCCCGTCTGCGCACGGCGGTCGACAACGCCAAAGCGCAGAGCATGCCGAACGACAACATCGACCGCGCGATCAAGCGCGGGACCGGCGACATCCCCGGCGCGGCGTTCGAGGAAGTCACCTACGAGGGATACGCCCCGGGCGGCGTGGCGCTCTTTCTCGAGTGCCTGACGGACAACCAGAAACGCACGATCGCCGAGGTCCGGCACCTGCTCGACAAGAAGGGTGGCAATCTGGGCCAGAACGGGTCGGTCGCCTGGATGTTCGAGCGGAAGGGGCAGATCTACATCGACGCCGAGCATTGCGACGAGGAGTCGGCGCTCAACGCGGCGCTCGAGGCGGGGGGGGACGACTTCGAGTCCGAGGGCGGCACGCACATCGTGACGACCGTCGCGGGGGACTTCCACACCGTCGTGACGGCGCTCCGCGAGGCGGGCATCCCGATCGCCGACGCCGAGCTCGCCATGGTCCCGAACAACACCCTGAAGGTCGAGGGTCGCGACGCGGAGAAGGTCATCGATATTCTCATGGCGTTGGACGAGCACGACGACGTACTCAAGGTCTACTCGAACGTCGACATCGAGGAGGCGGACTGGGCCGCGCTGGGGACGACCTGACGACGGGCGGAACGACAACGACGATCCGGGTGCTGGGCATCGACCCGGGTACGCGCGCCACGGGCTACGGCGTGATCGACCACGAACGATCGAGTCGACGGCTGGTCGAGTGCGGCGTGATCCGGCCCCGATCCACCCACCTCAACGGCCGTCTCGTCGACATCCACGCCGCGACGCTGGGCCTCATCGATCGGCTCCGCCCGGACTGCGTGGCGATCGAGGGCGTGTTCACGGGTCGGAACGCCCGCACCGCGATGATCCTCGGTCACGCGCGCGGCGTGCTCGTCCTCGCGGCGAGCCTGCGCGACCTGCCGGTCCACGAGTATCCCCCGCGCGAGGTGAAGAAACGCGTCGTCGGCACCGGCGCGGCGACCAAGGGGCAGGTCGGGTTCATGGTGCGGCAGCACCTCCGGCTCAAGGAGACCCCGGAGCCGGCCGACGCCGCAGACGGGTGCGCGATCGCGCTGTGCCACGTGTTCGCGCAAACGCCCGGACACGTCGGACCCGTGGTGCTGTCGTGAGGGCCGCGTGATCCGGCGGATCCGGGGCGAGCTCGTGGGTCACACGGCCGATACGGTCGAAGTGCTCGCCCCCGATGGGCTGGGCTACGACGTCAACGTGCCGATGGGCTTGGTCGATCGGCTGCCCGGGCTCGGCGAGCCGGTCGAGCTCCACACGGTCCTCGTCGTGAAGGACGATGCGCTCGAGCTGTACGGGTTCGAGTCCGCCCACGACCGCGAGCTCTTCCGACGGCTTCGAGGCGCCAGCGGCGTCGGACCCCGGCTCGCGCTCGCCATCCTCGGCGCCCTGCCGTCGGATCGGGTCGTGAGCGCGATCCAGGGCAAGGACCACGCGACGCTCCAGACCGTCAGCGGGGTCGGGAAGAAGACGGCGGAGCGGATCGCGATCGAGCTCGCCGACAAGCTCGACGACATGCGTCCGGCCATCGGATCCACGATACCCGTCCGCGGACCCAGCCAGGCCGCGATCCAGGCGCTGCGCGCCCTCGGGTACGGACCCACCGAGAGCGCGAGCGCGGTGAAGCGCGCGGTCGACGCGCTCGACGGTCGGGAGGTGGGGACCGAAAACTTGGTGAAGAACGCGCTACAATTCGTATGACCGAGAACGGAACCGACGCGGCCATCGCCGGCCCGAGCCGAACCGAGATCACGACGCCGGAGGTGATCGAGGAGGAGGTGCGCACCGACGCGTCGCTGCGTCCGGAGCGGCTCGATGAGTTCATCGGTCAGGCGAAGGTCAAGGAGAGCCTCTCCGTCTACGTCGAGGCCGCCCTCGGCCGCGGCGAGGCGCTCGACCACACGCTGTTCTACGGTCCGCCCGGTCTCGGCAAGACGACGCTCGCGCTCCTGTTGGCGCACGAGCTCGGGGTGAACATCAAGCTCACCTCCGGTCCCGTCCTCGAGAAGCCCGGTGACCTCGCGGGTCTGCTCACGAACCTCGGGCCGCGCGACATCCTCTTCATCGACGAGATCCACCGGCTCCGACCGGTGATCGAGGAGTTCCTCTACCCCGCGATGGAGGACTATCGGATCGAGATTCGCCTCGGCGACGGCCCGCGGGTCGAGACGTTCTCGATGAAGCTCGAGCGCTTTACACTGGTCGGTGCGACGACGCGCTTCGGACTACTGACCGCTCCCATGCGCGCGCGCTTCGGCGTGGTCGAGCGACTGGGCTTCTACCCGACGGACGAGCTCGGAGAGATCGTCACCCGGTCCGCCGGTCTCCTCGATATCCCGGTGACGACAGACGGCGCCGGCGAGATCGCGCGGCGCGCGCGGGGGACGCCACGGATCGCGAACCGCCTCCTGCGACGCGTGCGCGACTATGCCGAGGTACGGAGCGACGGCACCATCGATGCGCCGACCGCCGTCGACGGTCTCACGCTGCTCAACGTCGACGAGTACGGTCTCGATGAGATGGACGCCCGCGTGCTGCGCGCGATCATCGAGACCTTCGATGGCGGTCCGGTGGGTCTCAACTCGCTGGCGGTCGCCGTGGGCGAAGACGCGGGGACGTTGGAGGAAGTCTACGAGCCGTACCTCATCCAAAACGGGTACCTGCAGCGCACGTCGCGCGGTCGAGCCGCGACGAAGAAGGCGTACGAGCGCTTCGGGTATGCCCTACCGGCCGCCGACGGCGAGCAGGGCGCCTTGTTCGGCGATGACGGGTGAGCCCGCCGGCCGAACCGCGGCGTACGACTACGAGCTGCCCGACCACCTGATCGCCGCCCGACCCGCCGAACGTCGCGACGGGAGTCGGCTGCTCATCCTCGACCGGACCCGCGGTGGGATTCGCCACGCGTCGTTCCCCGATCTCGCCGGTCTCGTGTCCGAGGGGGATGCGATCGTGGTCAACGACAGCCGCGTCTTCCCGGCGCGCATCCTCGGCGCCAAGCCCACGGGCGCCCGCGCCGAGATCCTGCTGATCCGTCCGGAGATCGCGGATGGACAGGAACCCGCTGAGCCGGGCCACCCCGGCAAGCCAGGCGACGAGGGGGATCCCGCGGTGCGAATCGATGCCGAGCCGGAGAGCGGAGCCGGCCGACGAACGGACGTCTTCGCCGATCCGGCTCCGCGACGGTGGCGGGCCATGGTACGACCCGGCGGCAAGCTGAAACCGGGGCGCTCGGTCGAGATCGCGGCCGGGTTCGAGATCGAGATCCTCGACTCGCACCCGGACGGTACGCGAACCGTCCGCCTCCACTGCGATGACGATCCCTGGTCAACGATCGAGCGGCACGGCCACATGCCGCTGCCGCCCTACATCGATCGCCCGGATGACGAGGCCGACCGGGCGCGGTACCAGACGGTCTACGCGGAGCCGATCGGGAGCGTCGCGGCGCCGACGGCCGGTCTCCACTTCACACCCGATCTGCTGACGGCGCTCGAGGATCGGGGCGTCGTGGTGTCGCGCATCACGCTCCACGTGGGGTTCGGCACGTTCCGACCCGTTTCGGCCGAGCGCATCGATGAGCACGTCGTTTCCCCCGAGTGGTTCCGGGTCGAGGCCGAGACCGCGGCTCGACTCAACTCGGTTCGCGGGAGCGGGGGTCGCGTGTGGGCGATCGGGACGACGACGTGCCGCGTACTCGAATCGATCGTCGTCGACGATGAATATCGAGCGGGCACCGGCTGGACCGATCTCTTCATCCGCCCGCCGCACGAGTTCATCGGCATCGATGGGCTGGTGACCAATTTCCACTTGCCGCGGTCGAGCCTGCTGATGCTGGTGGCGGCGTTCGCCGGTCGCGAGCGCACCCTCGAGACGTATGCGACCGCGGTGCGCGAAGGCTACCGCTTCTACTCCTACGGCGACGCGATGGCGATCTCGTGACGGGCCCGTCGTCCGGTTTCCGCGTGGAGGGACGAGACGGGCCGGCGCGCGCCGGCGTCTTCGCGATTCCGCGCGGCGAGATCCACACCCCGTGCTTCATGCCCGTCGGCACGCTCGGGACCGTGAAGTCGCTCACGCCCGAAGACCTGCGCGGCGCGGGGGTGGAGATCCTGCTCGGGAACGCGTACCACCTCTATCTCCGTCCCGGGCTCGAGGTCCTCGACGCCATGGGCGGGCTCCACGCCTTCATGACGTGGGATGGACCGATCCTCACCGACTCGGGCGGCTACCAAGTCTTCTCGCTCACCCGCATCAACGAGATCGACGACGAAGGCGTGACGTTCCAGAGCCACATCGATGGGAGCCGACATCGGTTCACGCCCGAGCTGTCGTTGGACATCCAGGCCACGATCGGCTCCGACATCTGGATGGCGTTCGACGAATGCCCACCGGGCGACGCCGATGAGGAGACGGCGCGCATCGCGGTCGAGCGCTCGCTCACGTGGCTCGCGCGCTGCGGGACGAGGTACGAGACGCTGGTGGCCGAGCGCGGTAGCGATCGGGTCGGGGCTCTCTTCCCGATCTGTCAGGGTGCGTCGTATCCGGGGCTTCGGCTCGAGTCGCTCCGTCGCACCCTCGAGATCGGGGATTGGCCCGGCATCGGGATCGGGGGTCTTTCGGTGGGCGAAGGGAAGGACGTCACGCGAAGCGTCCTCGAGACGCTGGAGCCCGAGCTCCCGGCCGATCGTCCCCGGTATCTGATGGGCGTCGGGTATCCCGATGACGTGGTCGAGTCGATCCGACGTGGCGTGGACATGTTCGATTGCGTCGCGCCGACCCGAAACGGGCGAAACGGCACGGCGTTCACGAGCGACGGCCGACTCAACATCAAAGGCGCGCGCTTCGCGAAGGACGAGCGACCCCTCGACGAGACGTGCGATTGTCCGTGCTGTTCGGTGTACACGAAAGCGTACTTGAGACACTTGTTCGTGAGCGACGAGCTGCTCGGGCTGCGGCTCCTGTCGCTCCACAACATCCGCTTTCTGGTTCGATTGACTTCGTCCGCGCGCGCGGCGATCCTCCGGGGCGATTTCGACGGCTGGGCCGATGCGTGGCTCGATCGCTATCGGGATGGGGCGGGGGGCGGCCAACGCGCGTAGATAGGAAGACGACATGCTGATGCTCGGTTTGTTCGCCGCATCCCCCGAAGGCGGCACGGCGAACCCCATGGCGACCGTGATGATGATGATGGGGTTCATCGCCATCTTCTATTTCCTCTTCTTTCGTCCGCAGCGAAAGCAGCAGCAGGAGCACCAGAAGATGGTGCAGGACGTGAAGAAAGGGGACGAGATCACCACGGTCGGCGGTATCGTCGGCACGATCGTGCACCTCACCGACGACCGCATCACGATCAAGACCGGCGACACGAAGATCGAGGTCGAGCGCTCGAAGATCGGCAGCGTACGCGCGGACGGTAGCTGAGCCGTCTACCGATGCTGCGTGACATTCGGCTGTTCGGCGATCCCGTTCTTCGCGAGAAGTGCGCGCCGATCGAAGATCTCGACGATGAGATCAGGGAGCTGATCGAGGATCTCCAGGAGACGATGTACGAGGCGGACGGTATCGGGTTGGCGGCCCCGCAGGTCGGCGTTCCGATCCGTCTGTTCGTGTACGACATCCGCGACCCCGACGTCCCCCCCGGCGTGCTGGTCAACCCCGAGCTCCTCGAGCCCGAGGGTACGGTGCGCGAGGACGAAGGGTGTCTGAGCTTGCCGGGGCTCTCCGACATCGTCGAGCGGGACGAGTCGATCCTCGTGCGGGGGTTGGACGGAGAAGGCCAGGCGGTCGAATTCCGCGCGGATGGGTTGCTGAGCCGCTGTATCCAGCACGAGAACGATCACCTCGATGGCGTGCTGTTTCTCGATCGCGTGAGCCCGCTCAAGCGGAAGATGCTCCTCCGGAAGTGGCAGAAACGCGAATAGCGACGGCTCGCCCGTCCCCCGCGGAGGCCGCTCGATGAGGATCGTGTTCTGGGGCACGCCCGAGTTCGGCATCCCCTCGCTCGACGCGATGGTCGATGCGGGTCACGAGATCGTCGCGGTCGTCACGAACCCCGATCGCCCCGCCGGTCGCGGTCGATCGCTCCGCGCGAGCCCCGTGAAGACGTGGGCCGCGGCGACCGGCGCCCTCATCCTCCAGCCCGAGCGTCCCCGGGGCGACGCGTTTCTGGCGCGGCTCGGCGAGCTCGAACCCGACATCTCCGTCGTAGCCGCGTACGGCCAGATCCTGGTCGACGAGGTGCTCGCCCTCCCGCGGCTGGGCTCGATCAACGTGCACGCGTCGTTGCTCCCCGAGCTCCGCGGCGCCGCGCCGATCAACTGGGCGATCATTCGAGGCCACGAGCGGGGGGGCGTCACGATCATGCGCATGGTCCGGGCGCTCGACGCGGGCGCGATCATCGCCCAACGATCGATCCCGATCGGCGAGAGCACGACGGCGGGGGCGCTCTATGCCGAGACGGCGACGCAGGGGGCACGTCTCCTCGTATCCGCGCTCGCGGATCTGGAGGCGGGCCGCGCGCGCGAGGTCGAGCAGGATGAAGAGCGGGCCACGTACGCGCCGAAGCTCGATCGGGCGCGCGCGCGGATCGACTGGTCGCGGTCCGCGACCGAAGTCCACCGTTGGATCCGCGGATGCGACCCGTGGCCGGCCGCGTGGACGACGCACGCCGGGGTTCCGCTCCAGTGCTTCACGCCCACGATACCGGTCGGCGACGACGCGATCACCGACGACGCCGAGCCTGGCGTCGTGCTCGAAGCCGGCGATCGGACCGGTCTGCTCGTCCAGACGGGGTCCGGCGCGCTCCGCGTCGACGAGGTGAAGCCCGCGGGTCGGAAGCGGATGTCGGCTGCCGCGTGGGCCCGTGGGACGGAGGTGGTGGAGGGTGTCCGACTCGATTGAGATCCCGAGACTGCACGTGCTCGTCTCGGAGCGGCAGCTGGAGTCGGCGGTCGGGCTGGAAACCGCCGTCCGTGTATTGGAACGAGCGGGCCCCGTGGCCGTACACTTACGGGCGCGCGTCGAGGCGAATCGACTGTACGAGGCGGCCCGGCGTCTCGCCGAGCGGGCCGGCGAGACGCGAGGTTGGCTGGTCGTCAACGGTCGGCCGGACATCGCGCTAGCGGCGTCTGCGCACGGGGTGCAGCTTGGGCGCGGCGCGCTGAGCATCGGGGAGACGAAGCGGATCGCGGGCGCGGGCGACGCGGAGCTCCGAATCGGGGCATCCGTCCACGGCGTCCGGGAGGCCGAGGGTGCGGCGGACGACGGGGCCGACTATCTCGTGCTCGGCACGATCCACCCGACCCCGTCGCACCCGGGCACGAAGGGCGAGGGTCCGGAGATCATACGGGCGACCGCCGACCGTGTATCCATCCCGATTCTCGCCATCGGAGGCGTGGGGATCGAAACCGCCGACGAAGCGATGGCGGCCGGTGCGTACGGCGCGGTCGTGGCGAGCGCGGTGTGGGATCGGACCGATCCACCGGGCGCGGCACGCGAGCTCCGCGAGACGCTCGACGCGGCGGCCGAGGACTACGAGAGGACGTGAGAGACGTGATCGACATACATGTCAACGGCAAGACGCGGCGCGTGGAGGCCGGAACCTCGGTCGCCGGGCTGCTGCGCGAGCTGGATCTCGACGGACGCACCGTGGTCGTCGAGCTCAATCGTCAGATCGTGCGACGCACGGAGATCGACTCGATCGCGCTCGAGAAGGGCGATCGCATCGAGCTCGTGCACTTCGTGGGGGGTGGCTGATGGATCCCCTCGTGATCGGAGATCGGACGTTCGAGTCCCGCCTCATCGTCGGTACCGGGAAGTACGAGACGCCGGCCACCATGCTCGAGGCGATCCGCGCCTCGGGCGCCGATATGGTGACTGTGGCCGTCCGGCGCGTCGATATCGAGAACCCGGATCGCGACGACATCCTCCGCACGTTGAATCCCCGAGAGTTCGCGCTGCTCCCGAACACGGCGGGGTGCTATACCGCCGAAGAGGCGATCCGCTTCGCTCGATTGGGGCGTGCCTCCGGGCTGAGCGATTGGGTCAAGCTCGAGGTGATCGGAGACCGGGACACCCTGCTCCCGGACACCGACGGACTCCTCGAAGCGACGAAGACGCTGGTCGCGGAAGGGTTCACGGTGCTCGCGTACACGAACGACGATCTGATCACCGCCCTCCGACTCGAGGATGCGGGCGCCGCCGCGGTGATGCCCCTGGTCTCGCCGATCGGAAGCGGTCTGGGTCTTCTGAACCCGGTCAACATCCGGATCATCAAGTCCCGGCTCCGCGTCCCGATCATCGTCGACGCGGGCGTCGGGACGGCGTCGGACGCGTGCGTCACGATGGAGCAGGGGATCGACGGGATCCTGATGAACACGGCGCTGGCCGAAGCCGGGGATCCGGTCCAGATGGCGACGGCGATGAAGCTCGCCGTCGACGCGGGGCGCCGGGCGTTTCTGGCCGGGCGGATGCCCAGACGGGAGTGGGCCGTTCCCTCGAGTCCGCTCGAGGGCATCCCCGGCTGAGCGGGGTGAGACCGCGCACGGCGGCGCACCGCATCCTGACCGAGGTCCGGACCGGGGCGTTCGCCGACCGCGCAGCCGCCGCGATTCTCAAGGAGGTGTCGCCCGCGGACCGGGGGCTCGCGCTCGAGATCGGATACGGCTGCGTCCGCCTCCGCGCTCGGCTCGATACGTGGATCCAGACCTATACGGATCGGCCGCTCGAGAAGATCGGCGCGGACGTGCTCGACTGGCTTCGGATCGGCGCCTACCAGCTCAAGGAGCTTCGCACCCCCGATCATGCCGCGGTCGGCGAGACGATGCGCGCGGCGCGGAGGACCATGGATCCCGGTCGCGCCGGGTACATCAACGCGGTGCTGCGTGCGCTCGCGGTGGAGCGGAAGGAAGACCCGTTCCCGTCGCGTGATCACGACCCGCTCGGGTATCTGACCACGTGGGGCTCGCACCCATCATGGGTCGTCTCTCGCTGGCTCGATCGGTGGGGGTTCCACGACGTCTCGCGGTTGGTCACGCACGGCAACACGCCTCCCGACGTCGTGATCCGGATGCTGGGTGACGCGCCACCTCCCTCGATCGACGGCATCGAGCTCGAGCGAGTCCCGGGGTGGCCGAGATCCTGGACGCTCGTTCGCGGGTCTCCCGCCGACGCCCTTCGCGAGCTCCGCGCCGTGATCCAGGACCCTGCGGCCTCTGCCGTGGTAGACTACATCGGGAGTGACGGATCGGAGCCGGTGCTCGACGTGTGCGCGGCACCCGGGACCAAGGCGGCCGGGATGTCGGCGGCGCTCGCGTCGCCGGTCGTCGCCACCGATGTCTCGGC
>JAKSCH010000374.1 GCA_022360695.1 Gemmatimonadota bacterium | reverse complement strand
GACGACAAGCAGAATGGATGTCGGTTTGAAGGACCTCTTGAGGGCCGGCGTGCACTTCGGCCACCAGACCCATCGGTGGAACCCGAAGATGCGCAAGTACATCTTCGCCGAGCGCGGCGGCATCTACCTGATCGATCTCAAGAAGACGCTGCGCGAGCTCGAGCGGGCGCAGGAGCTGGTCCGTCAGACCATCATCGACGGGAAATCCGTCCTCTTCGTTTGCACGAAGCAGCAGCTCGCGCCCGTCGTACGCGCCGCCGCGGAGAAGTCCGGCTCCTTCTACGTCACCGAGCGCTGGCTCGGCGGCATGTTGACGAACTTCCAGACGATCAAGAAGAACATCCGACGTCTGAAGGACCTGGAGCGCGGCGTCGAAGAGGGTGCGTTCGAGTACTACACCAAGAAGGAACGGCTGCTGCTCGAGCGCGAGCGCGAGAAGCTCGACCGCTACCTGTCCGGTATCAAGGACATGACGCGGCTCCCCGGTCTGGTCTTCGTCGTGGACGCGAAGAAGGAGGAGATCGCGGTCAAGGAGGCGAACCGGCTCGGGATTCCCGTCGTCGCCATAGCCGATACGAACGCAGATCCGGACCTGCTCACGATCGCGATCGCCGGCAACGACGATGCGATTCGCTCGGTCGCGTTGATCACGAGGGCGATCGCCGAGGTCGTCGAGGCGAGTCGGCGCGAGGTGCCCGACGGCACGAAGGACGAGCAGGAGTCGCAGGCCTACACCTATTCGAGCGACGCCGGGGATGTCGCGGATGGCGCGGGCGCATCGCGTCGGAAGCGGCCGCGGCGGAAGCCACGGCCCGAGGCGATCGCGCAGCGTCTCCACCACCCGGAGGTGGCGGCCGGCGAAGCGGCACCCGCGGAAGCGTCCGCTGCCGATGGGGCGGACGCGGACGCCGAGGGCACCGAGCCGGCGGAATCCGCCCCGGCGGTCGAGGACGGCAGTGCCGAGGCGGAGGACGATGGTGCCGAGGCCGTCGCCGAGCCTTCGGCGGATGCGGCGGTGGGTGGTGACGCGCCCGGGTCGGATGAAGATGAAGACGGAGCCTCGAAAGAGGATTGAGCGCCGAGGGGCCACTTCGGTGGCCCTTTTTTTTGCCACGACGCCAGACGGCGGCGTGGCGGCTCGACGAGAGAACGAAGACGGAGAGACGAATACCATGGCCGAGATCACGGCTGCGGCGGTGAAGGCGCTACGAGACAGGACGGGCGCCGGGATGATGGACTGCAAGAAGGCGCTCATCGAAGCGGACGGCGAGCAGGAGCGCGCGATCGACCTGCTCAGAAAGAGCGGAGCCGCCAAGGCGGCGAAGCGCGCCGCCCGCGAGGCATCCGAGGGCACGGTTCAGATCGCGTCCCGCGATGGCGCGGTCTCCATGATCGAGGTGCTCACCGAAACGGACTTCGTGGCGCGGAGCGAGGCGTTCGAGTCGTTCGCCAAGAACGTGGCCGAGGGGTTGTTCGATCTCCCGTTGGCCGATGGCGAGGTCGTGTCGGGCGAAGGGCTGTTCGGCGTGGAGGGCGGGGATCGGTTCGAGTCGGAGCTCAACGAGCTCCGCGTCCAGGTGGGCGAGAACGTGCAGCTCGGTCGCGCCGTCAGGTACGACGTCGACGGAGGCGCCGGCTCGTACGTGCATTTCGGGAACCGCATCGGTGTGCTCGTCGAAGTGACCGACGCGAGCGACGAGGCCGTGGAGACGGCGCGAGGGATCGCGATGCACGCCGCCGCGACCAACCCGCGGGGTCTGTCCCCCGACGACATCCCCGAGGATGACATCTCGCGGGAGCGCGCCGTCTTGATCGAGCAGGCGCAGGAGGAGGGCAAGCCGCCGGAGATCGCGGAGAAGATCGTGGAGGGACGCATGCGAAAGTTCTTCGAGGAGAACGCGCTGCTTTGGCAGACCTACGTGCGAGACCCGGACAAGAAGGTGAAGGACCTCCTCACGGACGACCTCGAGGTCCGGCGCTTCGTGCGCTTCGAAGTGGGCGGCTAGGAAGACCGGAACCGGTACCGAACGGGGTTCGCATGGCCGACCTGAAATATCGACGCGCCCTCGTCAAGCTCTCCGGCGAGTCCCTCGCGGGAGATCGCGGGTTCGGCATCGACCCACCGGTGATCGAGGAGCTGACTCGAGAGATCGAAGCCGTCTACGACTCGGGTGTGAGTCTCGGGCTGGTCGTCGGCGGCGGGAACATCATGCGGGGGACCGTGGCCAGCGAGCGCGGGATGGACCGCGTGACCGCCGACTACATGGGGATGCTGGCGACCGTGATCAACGCCCTGGCGCTACAGGACATGCTCGAGAAGCTGGGCGTCCACACGCGCGTGATGACGGCCATCCGGATGGAGGAGCTGGCGGAGCCCTACATTCGGCGACGGGCGATCCGGCACCTCGAGAAGGGGCGCGTCGTGATCTTCGCGGGCGGGACGGGCAACCCGTATTTTTCGACCGATACGGCGGCGGGGTTGCGCGCGATCGAGATCGAGGCCGACGTGATCTTGAAGGCGACGAAGGTCGATGGCGTCTACACGTCGGATCCGGCCGTCGATCCGGCCGCGGCCTTCATCGAAGAGATCGGGTATTTGGAGGTCATGACGCGCGAGCTCGACGTCATGGATGCGGCGGCCATATCGCTGTGCAAGGACAACGAGCTGCCCGTCGTCGTGCTCAATATCAAACGGCCGGGCGCCATCCTGTCGGCCCTACAAGGCGAGCGCATCGGCACCCTGATCGGTTGAGCTCCAGTACGACCGGAGGACACGACACGATGCCTGAAGAGACCTTGAAAGCGGCCACCGATGCGATGGACGCGGCGATCGACGCCATCGTCCGCGAGTTCGCCACCGTACGAACGGGAAAGGCGAGCCCGGCGCTGCTCGACGCCGTCCGCGTCCAGGCGTACGGCTCGCTCGTCGCGCTCAAGCAGGTGGCCAACGTGAGCGTGCCCGAGGCGACGCTGCTCCTCGTGCAGCCCTACGATCCCAACATCGCCGGCGAGATCGCGAATTCGATCCGAAACGCCGACCTCGGGCTCAATCCGTCGGCGGATGGCGGGATCGTGCGCGTGCCGATCCCGCCGCTCACCGAGGAGCGGCG
>JAKSCH010000086.1 GCA_022360695.1 Gemmatimonadota bacterium | reverse complement strand
CTCCGTGGAACCGCTCGATCGTCGCGCGCTGTGCGTCGGTAAGGCGGACCCCGAAGCCCTCGATCTCCCGCTCGACCGCGGCCATCGCCTCGGCGCGCGACGCCTCGGTGACGGGCGCCCGATCGAGGTACGCGAGGATGGTGTCGATCGAGGCCGACGACCAGTCGGCGGCGTCCGGCGGAAGGGGTCGTCCCGTGAGGCGGGCCAGGTACTCCAGGCGGTTCTGCGACGTGTGGAACAGCGCCTTGTAGATCAGGTGCTGGAGCACGTTGTCCGGCCGAATGTCGACGATGACCGCGAGCTCGGGTCGGATCTCCGCGATGTACGAGAAGTTCTGATCCGGACCGACGCCGAGGTACGCGCCGCCCTGGACGCCGGCGTCCCGGAGATCCGAGATCGCGTGTAGATAGGAGCGCTCGTTCGAGATGAGATTGTCGGTGTCGAAGTACCCGCCCGGACCCGACAGCCTCTCGATGCTCGCGGAGAACGAGGTGGTCTCCGAGGTGATCCCCGGGCACGAGGCCGCGACGAGCAGAAACGGGATGACCCAAGCGCGTCTACGCATGTCCGGAAGGTTGTTCCGGCGAGGGATGGGCTGCAAACTGTCGGCGTGCGGGCGTCTCGAGGGTCGCGCGCGGCCGGGACGATGGCGACGCCTCGTCGTCGTCCTCGGAGCGTCGCGGATGCTTCGAGATCATGGGGATGGGATCGTGTGGGGGATCGATGGGTGGTGGCTGCCGCGTCGCGACGTCACTGCGCGCCGTTTTGGTGTGCGCTCTTCTCGTTGCCCTGACCTCGATGGGCGCGTGCGCCGGGATCCCGGATGCACCCGCGCCGCTCTCGATCTCGATCCCGGCCCCCGACGCCGCCACGGACGACGACCCCACGCGCATCCCCTCCGACCCGAGTCGACCATGGTGGGGCGTGACCGCGCCCGCCGCGGCCCCCGTCGCCTCGATCCCGCTCTCGGACCCGCGCATCGAGTGGTGGCCGCGCCGACCGACGCAGGCATCGGTCTTGGGTCTGCGCATCCGCCAGCCGTACGGTCCGGCGCTCACGGGGGTCCGGGCCCGTTTCGCCGGGATCGATGTGGCCCTCTCGCGAGACTCGACGGGCTGGGTAGGCGTCGGGAGCTTTCCGCTCGACAGCGCGGGGCATTTCCCGCTCGAGCTCGAGTACGAGCGGCGCGGGGTCGCCGAGCATCGAACCGTCCTCATCCGGGCGAGCGAGCGGACCTATCCGTCCTCGCGCATCCGGATCGGCGCTCGACCCGGGGGACCGGCGGATCCCGAGCTCGACGCGCGGATCGCGCGCGAACGTGAGACGATCCGGACGGCGATCCACGCCTCGGCCGGCACGGCATGGCTACCGCTCGAGCCGTTCGCGTGGCCGCGTCGGCCCCCCATCAAGACGAGCCCGTTCGGTCAGCGACGAATGTTCGACGGGAGCGTCCGCAGCCGTCACATGGGTCTCGATCTCCGCGCGCGGCGCGGGCAGCCGATCATGGCGCCCGCGACGGGCCGCGTGGTGCTGGCGGATCGGTTCGTCTACCAGGGGAACGCGGTGTACCTGGACCACGGGCTCGGGCTCGTGACGGCCTATTTCCACATGTCGCGGCTCGAGGTAGAAGTGGGCGATGTGGTCGATCCGGGTCAGGTGCTCGGTCGGTCGGGATCGACGGGCCGCTCCACGGCTCCTCACCTCCACTGGTCCGCGTACGTCAACGGCCGCAGCATCGACCCGGAGACGTTGATCGGGTTCGCCGCCGTGGCTCCGCCCCCCGAGCGCGCCGCGGCCGGATCGCGTTGAGGCGATGCCGGCGGCCGATCTCGCCGAGGAAGCCGAGTTCTTCGGCGGCCGATCGATGCCTCGGTGGCGGATCGGGTTCTTCGCGCTCGAGCACTCGATGTGGACCCGCGGGCAGATGGTGCCGTACTTCCAAGCGAACTCGACGCCGGTCCCCGAGAACGCGCTCTTCTAGTGTGGTGTATCAAAAGTCCCTTGACCACCGAGAGTGGTGAGGCGCCCGCTCGCCAAGGCGCGAGAACGAAGGCGTAGCCATAGCTACGTCGAGATCGAGCAACGCCGGCGAGCGGGATGCATCGCCGCTCGAAT
>JAKSCH010000047.1 GCA_022360695.1 Gemmatimonadota bacterium | reverse complement strand
TCCTGCCCGACCAGAAGGTCGATGAAGTACGGCGGCTCCAAACCGAGGGTCGAACCGTCGCCTTCGTCGGCGATGGGATCAACGACGCGCCCGCGCTCAAGACCGCGAACGTCGGTCTCGCCGTCGGAACGGGCACCGATATCGCGATCGAGGCGGCCGACATCACCCTCGTACGCGGCGATCTGAACGCTGTCGTTCGCGCGATCCGCCTCGCACGAGCGACGTTCCGGAAGATCCGCGAGAACCTGTTCTGGGCATACTTCTACAACGTCGTCGCGATCCCGATCGCGTTCCTCGGGCTGCTCCACCCCGTGATCGCCGAAGCCGCGATGGCGCTCAGCTCGATCTCGGTCGTGGCGAACGCCAACCGGCTACGGTCCGCCCGGCTGTAGCTCGACCCCGGCCGACATGTCGACCGGCGGACCCGGTCCCCGTCGAACGTCGGGCCGGCGTTCGAGACCGGCATGACCGGACGGACGACTCAGCGTCTCCATGTGCGCCGAGTTTGCCTGGTCACGATCCGCGGCGCATCATCAGGTGTGGCGATGTCGACACGTCGACCGGTAGCACGAGAAGCGCTCAGACCAACACACGTTAGGGGTTCGATGGCCTCACGTTTCGTCGGAATCGGGTTGGGACTGTGGTATCTCGGCGCCCCGTTCATCTGGGGCTACCCGTTCGGGTTCCTGTGGTGGCACAGCGTCGTGCTCGGCGGTGCCATCCTCGTGGTTACGATCTCGTTCAACCTCGGGATCAATCGAATCAGCGGTTGGGGGCTGATCGCGCTCGGCGCCTACAGCATGTTCTCGCCGTTTCTCCACGCGTATCTGAGCAACGCCCAAGCCCTGTTCAACGACCTCGTGTTCGGGGTCGTGACCGTCGGCGCGGGCGTGGCGATGGGTGGAGCGGGGATCGAGTACTCCGACGAGGCCGCCGCGGCCGGCTGAAGACGCGGCTAGGCGCCGAACTTGGCGAGCCGTCCGGCCCTGGCGGTCGCCAGCCGCATCACGTCACAGCCGCGGATGATCCCGTGCGCGCCCTGAAGGCACGCACCTTCGCCAAACGACGTCGCCGGGTCGCCTTGCGCGGCACCGCCGTGGATCAGGAACGGAACCGGGTGCCAGCTATGGCTCTCGAGAGTCGAAGGGGTCGCGTGGTCGCCGGTCACCACCACCACGTCGGGACCGATCTCGAGAAGCTCCGGCACGATCGCATCCGCTTCCTCGATCGCGGCGACTTTTCGGTCGAAGTCGCCGTCCTCACCGGCCTTGTCGGGCGATTTGAAGTGAAGGAAGAAGAAATCGTAGGCGTCGAAACGATCGCGGTACGCCGGGACCAACGGCGCAGCCCCGTCTTCGACGATCGCGGCGTCCATGCCGAGGAGGGTCGCGGCGCCCCGGTACATCGGGTAGGCGGCCGCAGCTGCCGCCCGCATCCCGAACGCGTCTTCGAAGCTGGGCCAGCGTGGACGACTCGACACGCCACGAAGCAACGCCATGTTAGCGCGCGCTTCGCCGGACAAGCGGTCTCGGACCTGCTCGAGCCACGTGTCGAGTAGCCAAGCGGTAGGCTCGGAGTCCTCGTCGCGCGGCCACGGGCGGAGCGGCGGCTCACCCGTTCTCCCCGGATCCGTATCGTCGACCGCCGCGCCCGAGGCCGCCTCCGGGCGGAGCACCAAGACGAACCGGTGCTCCTTTATGTGCCGCACGAAACAGCTCGCGCCCTCGATCCAGATCTCGTCGAGCATCTCGGCGAGCGGCGCCGCCTCCTCGGTCGGGATCCGCCCCGCCCGACGGTCCGCAATGTTTCCATCCGCGTCGAGGGTGCAGAAGTTGGCGCGGACGGCGATGTCGCCGGGCTCGAGGGGAAACTCGATCCCGAGCGCCTCGAGCACCCCTCGACCGGCTTCATACGTGAGCGGATCGAATCCGAACAATGCCAAGTGCCCCGGTCCACTACCGGGCGTGACGCCCGCAGCCACCGGGTGGTGAAGGCCGCACGTCCCGGCGAGGGCGAGCTCGTCGAGATTCGGCGTGCTCGCCGCCTCGAGCTCCGTGGGTCCGCCGGGCTCGCGGGGAAGACCGCCCAGACCATCCAGCACGTAGAGCAGCACTTTGGTATCCGACGCCTGCGCCAGCGCGGCCGTCTGTTCGAGTCTCATCTCGTACACTCCTCCCGATGACGATGGGCGTCGATTCGGCGGAACGTATGGACGGGTTGCCCTCGTGAAAACCGCGCTCCGCGTCGAGGGGCTGACGAGACGCTTCGGACGGCGATGGGCGCTCCGCGGGATCGATCTCGAAGTGGAGGCGGGCTCGGTGGTGGCGCTGCTCGGCTCGAACGGAACGGGCAAGACGACGCTGCTCCGCGTGTTGTCGACGTTGCTTCGCCCCACCGCCGGAACGGTCGAGGTCCTGGGCTGTGCGCTACCCGATGGCGGGGCTCCGGTGCGCGAGCGGGCCGCGTTCATGACATCGGAGGGGCACCTGTACGAGGAGCTGACGGGTCGCGAGAACCTACGGTTCACGGCGCGGATGCACGGGCTCACGGTCGAGCGCGAACGCGTGTCGGCGGCCCTCGCCGAGGTGGGTCTGGAGGACGCGGCCGACACGACCGTACGCGCGTATTCGACGGGCATGCGGAAGCGACTCGAGCTCGCGCGCATCGGTCTGCGCCCGGTCGAGCTCGTGCTCCTCGACGAGCCGTTCGCGAGTCTCGACGACGACGGCGTGGCCATCGTCCAACGCTCGATCGCCGGGTGGAAAGGACGAGGTGCCACCGTCATCGTCGCGTCGCACCGTGTAGCCCAGGCCAGCCGGTGCGCGAATCGACTCGTGCGACTCGTGCGAGGGGTCGTGGGCGAGGACGCCCCCTCATGACGGAGCTCGTCCGGCGCGCCGGCGCCATCCTTTGGAAAGACCTCCTCACCGAGACCCGCACGCGTCAGGGCCTGAGCGCCATGCTCTCGTTCGCCGCGCTGATCCTGTTCCTGTTCACCTTCGCCTTCGGCGCCGACGCCGCGCTGCTGTCGCGCATAGCGGGCGGGCTCTTGTGGGTGGCGATCGTTTTCACGGGGACGCTCGCGCTGGGGCGTTCGTTCCAGAGCGAGGAGCTGGCGGGCGGCGCCCGTCTGCTGCGGCTGTACCCGGGCGATGTCCGGGCGATCTATCTCGGGAAGCTCGCGGGCAACGTTCTGCTGCTGGCCGCGCTCGAGCTTCTCTTGTTTCCGGCCACGGCGGTCCTGTTCCAGGTCGAGTTGCTCCCGCACGCCGCGACGTTGACGCTCGTCGCCTTCCTCGGGACGCTCGGGTTCTCGACTATCGGGACGTTCTTCGCGGCGCTCACCGTGCACTTGCGGGCGCGCGAGCTTCTGCTCCCCCTGCTGCTCTTCCCGGCGCTCGTGCCCGTCGTGATCGGAAGCGTCGGCGCGACGGTCGAGACGCTGGCCGGGGACCCGTTCGGGCGGGCCGGGGGTTGGATACGATTGCTGACCGCCTACGACGTGATACTGTTCGTCGTCTGCATGTGGATCTTCCCCGTCGTGCTGGAGGAGTAGACCGTCGTGCAAAGAACACTGGGGGCCCTGGCGCTCGCGACCATCGCGATCGGCACCATCATCGGCCTGTTCATCGTCCCGGCGGATGGACTTCAAGGCGAGATCCAGCGGTTGCTCTACGTGCACGTGCCCACGGCGTGGGTCGGTATGCTCGCGTTCTTCTTCGTCTTCATCATGAGCACGTTGTACCTGGTGCAGCGTCGCCTCGACTGGGATCTCATGGCCGCTTCGGCGGTCGAGATCGGTGTCGTCGCGATCGCTCTCACGATCATCCTGGGCTCGATCTGGGGGCAGGGGACGTGGGGGGTCTGGTGGGAGTGGGACCCACGGCTGACGACGACGGCGCTGCTGCTCATCGTGTACGTGGGATACCTGGTCGTCCGGTCGATGACGGAGGACCCGGATCAGCGCGCGCGTTGGTGCGCCGTGATCGGTGTCATCGGGTTCGTCCAGGTTCCGATCGTCTACCTCTCGGTCTTCTGGTGGCGCAGCCTACACCAGCCACCGTCTTCTCCGCGGTCGATGGCCACGGTGTTCGGGTTCACGCTCCTCTTCAACTTCGCCGCGTATACGATCGGGTTCGCGTACCTGATGATGCGACGGTACCGACTGGCCAAGCGCGAGCTGTCGCTCGAGCTGGCAGGACCGGACGCCGAGCCGTGAGCGCCACCATGTCCATCATCGTCGGGTACGCGATTACGTTCGCCGCCGGCGTGGCCTATGTCCTGCGTCTCGGGCGTCGCGAAGGGGCCTTACCTCCATCCGACCCGTCCTCCCCGCCATCGGGGGGAACCCAGGAGGGTGTCAACGGGGACACGGAACAGGGCACGCCGGAGTCGCGTGCGAGCGACGCCCGGAAACCTTAGGTTGTTACGTTTGTACCAGCTTACGTGTGGCATGATCGCGGCGTGACGTTCTCGTCCCGGTGTCCGCGATCTTTTGATGTTCGTACCTGAATCCCAGGATTCGATTCGATATGGCGAAGGCTAAGTCCAAGAGCTCCTCTCGTCGGCGGCGCATGTTCTTCGACTCGCGGGCGCTGGATTCGTTCGACCAGTACCTGCAGGACGTCGAGCGCTACCCGCTGATCGAGAACCCGCAGATCGAGCGCGAGATCGCGCGGAAGGCGCGGGCCGGCGATCGGCCCTCGGCCGAGCGTTTGGTCACGGCCAACCTGCGGTTCGTGATCTCGTACGTGAAGAAGTACCAGGGCCGCGGCCTCAACCTGGCCGAGCTCGTGTGCATCGGGAACGAAGGACTGCTCAAGGCGGTCAAGAAGTTCGATCCCGACAAGGGCGTGAAGTTCATCTCCTACGCGGTGTGGTGGATCCGGCAGACGGTGCTGCAGGCGCTGGCGGAGCAGACGCGGTCCGTCCGTATTCCGCTCAACCAGAACTCGAACCTCGTGAAGCTCTCGAGGACCGAGACGGCGCTGACGCAGAAGCTCGGTCGATCGCCGACCGACCGCGAGATCGCCGAGGAGATGGAAGAGCCCGTCGAGACGGTGCGCGCGCTTCGACGCGTCGCCTCCGCCGAGCTCAGTCTCGACGCCCCGCTCGACAAGTCGGATCGCGACAGCGCGTCGTTCGGCGAGCGCTTCGCCGGCATGGACGACGCCGACATCGAGGAGGATGTCGAGGGTCAGGCGCGTCGCGAGTTTCTCGAGCGCATGTTCGAGCGCTACCTCACGGAGCGAGAGCGGAAGATCCTCGTCCTCTACTACGGTCTGGACGACGGAGAGGAGATGACGCTCGAAGAGATCGGTTCGCTGCTCGGCGTGACCCGCGAGCGCATCCGTCAGATCCGGAATCGTGCGTTCGACAAGCTGCGAGCGTCCCCTGACGGCGAGGCTTTGGAAGGGTTCTGGCGCGCGACCGCCTGATCATCGCTCACTAACGCCATCGATCGGCTGGCGCCGGACAACCGGTGCCAGCCTCCGATGGCCGCTTGCACATCGCCGGACGCAATGGGGGGCGCTAGTCTTTGACCTTCCCGATGCGGTCCCACCTGACTCCGCGCAGCAGACTTGAGCGGTGCAGCCCGTACTCGGATGAGTAGTATCTGAATTCAACGGTGCCGACGACCTCGCGCTGGTCTACGAGACCGGAGTACCGCGAATCGAAACTTGCATGGCGGTTGTCCCCGAGCACGAAGTACTTCCCGAGAGGGACTGCGAGCGGGCCCCACTCGTCGCGCGACGGCTCGTATGTCGCCCGCGCCGTCTGATCGAGGAGGTACGACCGCTGCCACAGCATGAGCGGATGCCTCGTATCAGCGTCCTCGCCATTCCATGCATACCGTTCGTTCACCGCTCGCCAGTTTCGGTACAGCGAACCGGCTACCATAGCGAGTGTGTCACCAGGGAGGCCTACTACCCGCTTCACCACATGGCTCGGGCCGGGGCGACGGGATCGAATGACGATCAAGTCGTTTGTCTCAAGGTCGCGGTGACCCCGTCCTCCCCACCCCTTACTACTTATCCCGACTCTGCTGCCAGTCTTGCTCACGACCAGCGCGTCTCCAGCTAACAGGGTCGGCTCCATGGAGCCCGAAGTCACGATGTAGACTCGGCAGTCGCCGATCTGGCTGTCAGCGGCAGCGCGGCGGGAAACGGGAAGGTTTCGCGGAGGAGACGCATCTGCCTCTTTCGGACGTGTTCCTGATACGGCACCGTGAGAGCCAGTCGACCAGAGATGTGCTCGATGCGCTTGCTACCCCGACCACGCCAGCTCGTGTGCTGCTTGGTCCAGCCGGTCGCGTCGCAGACGTGCAGCTCAGTTGGACGGTCCCGGGCGGCGCATCGATGCCTAGTGGCTGCCGTTCGCCCGGGTAACGAGGCGCGTGGAGGCGCATGCGGACCAGGGAAGGTGGTCGTTTGGGGCTTCGGACTCTGCTCACGGCGGCTGTTTGCGTGAGCGGACCGCCTTCGGCGTTTGGGGCGTGCGGAGCGGCACAGCCAGCCACGCAGGGGCGCGTGATCTTGAACGCGAGCTGGGACACCGTCTTTCGCACCGGCGCGAGCGGAGTGGACGACGGACTGTTCGCGCTCCCGAGGAAGCCGACGTTTTGGCGCGACTTGATCGTGGTGGCCGACAGAATCGAGAATCGGTTGGTTGCGATCGACCTTGCCGGGCGGGTGATGTGGAAGGCCGGCGGCGATGGCGCTGGTCCGGGGCTCTTTGCCGGGATTGATGACGTTGACGTGTACCGGCAAGACACGCTTTGGGCTCTGGATCAGCAGCTAGCGCGCGTTAGCCAGTTCCTGCGTACCGGTGAGTTCGTCGGAACGATCTCCCTTTCGGCGCTTCCGCGTACGCCAGGACAGATCGTAACGTTCTACGACGGGTGGGCCTATACCAGGTCGGGTGGAGCGGGTGCTTTCACCCTCGTGCGACCCCCTCGGCCGAGCGGCTCGCTTGATGTGGTTTTCGAGAGCGAGAGCCACCCATGGGCGGACTCGCTTGGCACGTGGAGGCAAACCAGACTCGAACCAGCGCGACGCGGAACCCCGGGTCGAACTTGGGTCGGTGCGTTCCGTTACGGTCCAGGGTTCGTGATCTTCAATGACACGGTGTTTTCCCGCCATCCGTACGTTGTCCCTGGGCGGTTCTCGTGGCGGTCTCCCTCGATTCTACCAACACAGGAGATGCGAGATCGGGCCATCACCGATACGGTGGAGTACGCAGCCGCTGCGATTGACGCGACAGCGGACCGAATCTTCATGCTGGCCGGTGGACGCCCGCGACGCCCCCAGCACGGAGAAGTGCCCACGCGGTTCGTTGACGTCTATGACTGGGGCGGGGGCTACCGCGGTTCGTTTCTCCTCCCGTTTCACACACGAGAGTTGGCGACCAACGGCGAGTTGTTCGTCGTTACGCGGCTCGAGCCGTACCCACACGTCATAGGCCTCAGGCCGGACCGAGGATCTATAGCTGAGTGGACCTCTGGACGGAGCCGATAGTGGGCCACCGCGCGGCGCACGTGAGTTGTGCCCGGCCAGGGTGCAAGCCGCGAGCGTCCCCCCGACGGCGAAGCCCTGGAAGGGTTCTGGCGCGCGACCGCCTGACCCGGACGGAGAGCGAGCCGCCGAGATCGAGCGCGTCTGTCCTCCGGGGCGGGCGCGCTCTTTTTCGGGCGCGAAGCGGATAGCGCGGCGGGGCGCGGCGCGCTTGCATAGTTTTACATAGTTCGCTCCCGAGGCGAGGTCGCCTCGCGCCCCGCACCGCCGCCAAGGCCCGTGACATGCGTTCGCTGTTTCTCACGAGTCCACGGATCCGGTCGAAGGCTCGGTTCGTCGCCGCGTCGATCGCCCTCGCGACGACCGCGCCTTCGATCTCGCTCGCTCAGACCAACCCGCTGTGGACGCAGGAGAAGATCCGGAACTACCTCCCGCACATGACGGTGCCGGAGGTCCAGGACCTTCTGACGCGCACCGACATGGTCATCATCCCGGTCGCGGCGTTGGAGCAGCATGGGCTGCACTTGCCGATCGGCACCGACTACCTGAACGGCGTCGAGCAGGCGAAGCTGATCGCACAACAGGTCGACGTCCTCGTCGCACCGATCCTGCTACCGGGGCAGTCGCCGTACCATATGGGGTTCGAGGGGACGATCACGCTCCCGTCCACGCTCGTCCAAGAGGTCTACGTCGAGGCCGTCAAGAGCCTGCTGGCACACGGGTTCAAGCGGTTCCTGATACTCAACGCGCATGGCGGCAACCGGGCGATCACGACGTTCATCGTCGACCGCATCAACCAGGAGACGGCGGGGATCGCGGTGGACCTCGGTGCGGTCGCCGGGCCGTTCCGTGACCGCGGGCGGATGGCGTCGATCCCCTTGCCCGACGGCACCATGCTGGATCGACATGGTGGTACGCCGGAAACATCGAGCTCGCTCTATCTCATGCCCACGCTCGTGGATCTCGAAGCGGCTCGACCCGCGACGATCACGCTGACCCCCGAGCTCGAAGCGATGCTGCCCGATGTGCTGGCCGGTGATCCGACCGCCCTGACCGTGTTCCTGGCCGAGGGGCTCAAGGACGAGGCTACGGGGAAAGGGACCTCGTCGATCGAGATGTCATCCACGGGCGTTTGGGGCTCGCGGGATCCGCGGGAAGCCACGGTCGAGCGCGGGCGGATCTCCACGGAGGTCTTCGTCGACGCCGCGGTGGCCTTTATCGACCGATGGAACGAGCTGCGCCCCTACAGACCGTAGGACGCAAGCGATAGGTGGCCGCGGACGCCCGGGTACCACACCCGGCGCGTGATTCGGCTCAGACCGCCGTCGCGGACCCGCGACGAAGCGCTCGAAGCTCGGGGAGGGCGAGGGCGAAGATCAGCACCGAAAGCACGGCGCTGGCCACGCACCAGCGACAGATCGCCTTGATCACGAAGAACTCGAGCGCCTTGAGGTAGATCGTGAAGCCGACCCCGCCGAGCGCGAGCGCCAGGAGCGCGATGGAGACCCAGGGTCGGGAGCCGAGGGCGGGGCTCATCACGGCGACCGCCGCGACGGCGAGGACCAGCAGGTACCAGCCGAGTCCCCAACCGGCCACGGGGAATCCCAAGAATATGGCCCACCGTGACCCTTGGACGAGATCGCAGCCCCCACCCGCGCCGCAGGCGAGCGATCCGTACACGCCCTGCGAATAGAGGAACAGATAGGTGGAGAGAAAGGAACCGATCAGCGCCAGGAGGGCGATCCCCCGGCGCCGGGTGAGCGCGTTCACCTACTGATCGTCGCCCGAGTCGGCATCACCCGCGGCGGACGCCTCGATGGCCGCCAAGCGCGCCTGGATCAAACCCTCGATGTACTCGTACGGGTTCGTCCCGGCGAGGTTGAGCAGCTGACCATCCAGAAACACGGTCGGCGTGGAGCCCACGCCGCGCTCAGTACCGTAGGCGCGCGACGAGGCGATGACCTCCAGATAGCGGCTCTCACCCATGCACGCGTTGTAGGCGCCCATGTCGAGTCCGACCTGCTCCGCCAGGTCCGAGAGCTCGTCCTCGGGGGAGCTGCTCGTGTACCAGTCGGTCTGACGCGCGAAGATGAAGTCGTGCAT
>JAKSCH010000350.1 GCA_022360695.1 Gemmatimonadota bacterium | reverse complement strand
GACTTTCCCCGATTGCGGGAGCACCCCGCGTACTCGGCGGATGTCGAGCGCGAACGGGGGCTGGGCGTGGTCGGCTCGATGGGAGCCGGCCGAGGTCCCACGCTCATCCTGAACGGCCACACCGACGTCGTGCCGGCGGGAGAGATCGCTCGGTGGAGCCGACCCCCGTTCGAGCTCACGGCCGACCAGGGGCGCCTCTACGGACGCGGCGTCGTGGACATGAAGGGCGCCGTGTGCTGCGCCCTCGCTGCGGCGCGGGCGATTCGAGACGCGGAGGTCCGTCTGACCGGCGCGCTCCAGATCCAGAGCGTGATCGGGGAAGAGGACGGGGGTGCCGGCACGCTCGCGACAATCGAGCGCGGGCACCGAGGCGACGGAGCGATCGTGCTCGAGCCGACCGGGTTCGTCGTGGCGCCCGCCCAAGCCGGCGCGCTCAGCTTCCGCATCCGCGTGCCCGGACTCGCAGCGCACGGAGCGTTTCGCGAGGAGGGGGTGGACCCCGTCGAGAAGTTCATCCCGATCCTGGAGGCGCTCCGGAAGCTCGAGGCCGAGCGGAACGCGGACATCGACGACCCGTTGTTCCGCGATGACGCGCTTCCGTTCGCGCTGACGATCGGTCGCGTGCGCGCCGGAATCTGGCCGTCCACCGTCGCAGAGGAGCTAGTGGCGGAGGGCCGATACGGGGTGGCGCCGGGGGAGGACGAGACGGAGGCCAGGCGGGCGCTGGAGGGGATGGTCGCGGGTGTCGTTACGAGTGATCCTTGGCTGCGGGACCACCCTCCGACGATCGAGTGGGTGGGCGCGCAGTTCGCCGCCGCCCGCACCGACGAGACCCATGCGATCGTCTCCACGCTCGAGGGCGCCGTCGCGGACGCCACCGGCCGTTCTCCGTCGCGGCGGGGGGTTCGCTTCGGATCCGACATGCGTCTGCTCGTGAACCAGGGTGGGATCCCGACGGTCCTGTACGGCCCGGGTGATGTTCGGGAGGCGCACCGACCCGACGAGAGCATCGCCGTCGACGACCTCGCCGAAGCTACTTGTGTGTTGGCGGTCGCGGTCCTGCGGTTCTGCGCGGTCGAGGTGCAATCCACCACGAGACATGGGAGTTCGTGAGTCGGACGGTAGCCAGCACATAGCTGACCGGGAAGGGCGGCCGAACGGAACCCTGTTCTAACTACAATTTGGTATCAATTGGTAGATTTTCGGTAAATGCGTTGGTGGGAGGATGTACACGGAAACAGATGGGGGCGATCCAGGCCCACACGTCGTCGAACGACTCCGTGCTGCCGTCCGCCACCGTCCGCGTGCCCGAGACCTCGACCTCCGCGATCAACCACCCCAGGCCGCATAGCCCTCGGACAGGAGGCGTGGGAGCAGCGGTCCGTACTCCCCTCGCGCGTCGCCGCCCCCCTGGTGGAACAAGAGCAGGAGCGCCCGCTCCGGACGCGAGGCCGGCGACGAGGGAAACGACGACGGCCAGCGAACCGGCGGCGCTCCCCGGGAGGCTGCGCCAGCGCACCCCCGTCGCTCGTGCGGTTCGCGAGCTTCACGGCTCGTCTCCTTCTCGGTCTTTTCCGACCGCCTTCGGCGGCGCTACGCTGGGCTCGTACTGACACCACACCGGAAGGTATCTCGATGACACCACGAACGATCCGCGCCCTCATCCTCGGTTCCACCCTCTCGCTCCTCGGCTCTGGCCACGCCCTGGGCCAGGCGATGGACTCGCAAGCCGTGGACGTCGCCGCCGGTCTCCGACTCCGCGAGATCGGTCCCGCGCTCATGGGGGGTCGAATCGCCGACATCGCGGTCCACCCGACCAAGAGCAGCACGTGGTATCTTGCCGTGGGCTCGGGCGGCGTGTGGAAGACCACGAACGCCGGCGTCACCTGGGACGCGATCTTCGAGGATCAGCCGTCGTACTCGATCGGCGATGTCGAAATCGATCCGCGGAATCCCGACGTCGTGTGGGTCGGGACCGGGGAGAACGTGAGCGGACGACACGTCGGTTGGGGCGACGGGATCTATCGGAGTCGAAACGGGGGCTCGACCTGGGAGAACCTCGGTCTCAGCGACTCTCAGCACATCGGCAAGATCCTCATCGACCCGCGCGACAGCGACGTGGTGTTCGTGGCCGCCGAGGGGCCGCTCTGGTCGCCCGGCGGCGATCGCGGGCTGTACAAGACGAGCGACGGCGGCACGACCTGGGATCTGGTGCTCGAGATCGACGAGTACACCGGGGTGACCGATGTCGAGTTCGCGCCGGGCGATCCCGACGTCCTGTATGCGGCGGCGTACCAGCGTCACCGGCAGATCTGGGGACACCTGGCGGGCGGCCCCGACTCGGGGATCTACAAGTCGACGGACGGCGGCGAGACGTGGCGCGAGATCACCGTCGGTCTGCCGACGGGCGACATGGGCAAGATCGGGCTCGCCGTGACGCCCGCGAACCCGGAGGTCGTCTACGCGACCATCGAGGCGAGCGACGATGAGCGGGGGTTCTACCGCTCGCTCGACAGGGGCGAGAGCTGGGAGAAGCGCAACTCGTACATCTCCGGTGGTACGGGCCCGCACTACTACCAGGAGATCGAAGCGTCGCCGAAAGAGGCGGACATCGTCATTCAGATGGACGTCTTCTTCCAGATCACACGCGACGGCGGGGTGACCTTCGAGAACCTGGGCACGGGGGCCGAGAAGCACTCGGACAACCACGCGCTCTGGATCGATCCGGCCAACACGCAGCACATGCTCGCGGGCACCGACGCGGGCGTCTACGAGACCTTCGATGAGGGCACGACGTGGCGGCACTTCCCGAACATGCCGATCTCGCAGTTCTACAAGGACGCCGTCTCGAACCGGGAGCCGTTCTACGAGATCCTCGGTGGCGCCCAGGACCTGGGGACGCTCTGGGGGCCGGCGCGCACCACCAACACGGAG
>JAKSCH010000431.1 GCA_022360695.1 Gemmatimonadota bacterium | reverse complement strand
TACGTCGACCACGCCGAACGCGAGGAAATCCCACAGTCGGTCCGTATCCGAGCTCACGCGGGTGATCAGGCTGCCGGTCTTCTTGCGGGCGTAGAACGCCAAGCTCAGACGTTGTAGATGCTCGTAGAGCTCGGTTCGCAGGTCCCGAGCGACCCACTCTCCGAGCACCGACATCATCCTCAGCCGCAGGACCGCGCCCGCCTGCCGGACGACGTAGACGACGGCCATCGCCCCAATGGCGACCCAGGCGATGAGCCCGCCACGCCCGACCGCCATCTCTCCCGCTTGAACGGGTCGCACGACGCGGTCGATCAGGTACCCGGCGAGATACGGGGGCACCAAGCTCACGAGCGTGATGACCGCCGCGGCCGCGAACCCGATCGTGACCTGACGCCGGTACGGTTTCAGATATCCGAGCAGCCGCCAGATCACGGCCATGCGGTGGCCCGCGACCAGCGCCTGAGCCTCGCGGATCGGCGCGGCGACGCTGCGCGCGTACTCCTGGTCCGCGTCGAGGCTCGGACCCTCCGCGTCTCGATCGTCCCCGTCTCGCGCCGGCTCGCCGCGCTCCCGACGCTCGATCGCGTCCTCCAGCACGAACTTGAGATTCTCGACCGCGCGTCGTTGTCGATGCGTGAATCGGATGCGCGCGAGCGCGGGCTCGCCGGGCGCCCCGAGCAGCGTCAGCACGCTCCCGGACAGACCCGGCGCGTCGCGCACGGCCCTCACCCGGGCACGATCGACGTGCTCGATCCGCCAGCCGTCGGGCTCGGCTCGACGGGCCAGCGCCACGAGCTCGCGTCCCAGCACGAACCAGGTCTCCGCCAACCGGAGACGGGGATCCAGGTCCGCGAGCGCATACAGGTACACGGGCGCACCGCCCCACTCGCCTTCGATCTGCCGACGCAGGTCGACCGGAAGGCGCGCGGGCTGGTCCGTGTAGCGCCGGATGATTTCGGTGTCTTGCTGGTGTGTTTCAGGCATCGATCGTGATCCGGTTCGAGTCGTAGCGAAAACGACAACGGCCTTTCGGGTGCGCGGGAGAGGAGGAGCGCGAACCCGTCGGGCCAGATCACGTCGATGTGATGTGGGGCGTTAGTCGGGTGGCGCCGTCTCCCTCCAAAGCGCGTGCGCGGAGACGCGTACGCCCGCGCGGATTCGTACGAATCCGGCGATGCGCGGCGTAACCGCACCCTGCCAGGCCAGGTCGCCGGGCAGGTGCGCCGTACCGTCGGTCATGTCGATCATCATTCTCATCAGGAGACGGCTCCCGGGTGATCGATGCGTCGCCGGGGGTCGGCGAGCTTCGGATTACCTAACGCTACGGCGTCCCTGCGTCCAGGTTTCAGCCGAAGCGCGCGAACGCGGCACGGACGGCGCGTTCGGGCTCGAGTGGTCGGCGCCCCTCGTCTGATCCTGACGGTACGAAAGGTGGGCTATCGGCTCGCGGCGTAGCCATCCCGACCGCCGGGCGGCGTGTGAGAGGGAACCGGCGACGCATCCCCGCCGTGCGCATCAGGCGGTGCAGGACGCTCCCGGGCTCGGGCCGCTGGCGATGGCGGTTCGACCCGAGAAGGCGTCCGCGAAATAGTCGTACAGCAGACGCGTCATCTCGGCGATCGTCCGCTCGCGTGACCGCGTGCGGACGCGCAGCGTATTGACGAACGTCGCGACGACGAGGTGCCCCGCGTCGCCGGGGAGCGTGATGATGCCGACGTCGTTGATCGCGCCGGCCATCGTCCCGGTCTTGTGCGCGACGACCGTGCCCGGCGGGAGCATGCCTCTCATCCGACGAGGGCCCGACCGCGACGCTGCCATGACCTCCAGCAGCCGGTCTCGCGAAGCGTCGCTCAGCCCCGCCCCCGCCTGGATCGACGCGAGCAGATCGACCATGGCGTTCGGCGTCGCCGTGTCGCGGGGGTCGGTCCCGTAGCGCTCGCGCGCCGCGTCGCGGTACGCCTGCGGCAGCGCGTCGCGCATACGGAAGTACTGATACCGGTAGAGCTCGCTCTCGGGGATGGTGTCGGGAAGCCCGACCAAATCGGCGAAGGTCCGCGCCTCCGAGCGGTCGACCTCGACCCCCATGACCCCGAGCTCGCGAACGCGCCGCGTGGCCGCCTCGGGGCCGCCCGACATGTTCAAGATGACGTCGGTCGCCGTGTTGTCGGATACGCGGAGCATCAACGAAAACAGGCTGTCCACGCTTCTCGTGACCGCCCGGCCCCCCGACCACTCCGCGAGCGGGCTGTGGCCCGGGCGGAACTCCTGCGGCGTCACGCGGATCGATTCGGACGGGTCGATTTCGCCGAGGTCGACACGCCGCAGGTACTCCAGGGCCATCGGCACCTTCGAGACGCTCGCCATGGGGAATCGACGCTCGCCGTTGAGCGCGACGCGCGTACCGGACTCGATGTGGAGCGCGGCCACGCCGACCTCACCCGCGGCACGACGCGAGATCCGACGCAGGGCGGAGTGGATCGAGTCGGGAACGACACAGGCGGGCGCGGAGGACGGTCGTAGGGGATCGGACTGCGCGAACAGCGCGGACGGGGACACCACGGGAGCCAACGACGCGAGCGCCGCGACCCCCCAACCTCGGATGACGGGGGCACCCCTCCTCACGCGCTTCCTCCTCGGCTGATTCGTCGCAGATCGCCGCGCTCACTCGCTGGGAGCGACGAGACGAGAGAAACGTGTTCCACCCACCCGACGCTACAAGCCGCGCTCCGGCGACCGGATACGGTATCGTGCGACGGCCGTCCCCGCTCGAAGCGCGCAGATCTCGCGCCAGCCGATCGCTTCTCTTAGTCTCAACCCCGAAGGGACACGTCACCTCGATCTCGCTCCCGGAGGATCCCATGCGTCGCCTCTCGTCGCCGTTTTCGATCGCGTGCGTCGGTCTGCTGGTCGCCTGCGCCGGTTCGGATCAGGCCGAAGTCGAGCCCGACTCCGAGCCCGAGGCCTCGGCCGCCCCCGGCGTGACCGTTCGCATCGTGTCCCCCGAGGAGGGAGCGACGGTGGGACCCGACGTCACGGTGGTCCTGGAGACCGAGGGGATCGAGATCGTGTCGATCACGCCGCCGGTACCGGGCACGGGTCACCACCACCTGTACGTCGACGTCGACCTCACGCCGCTCGACCAGATGATCCCGCAGGGCGACCCGCAGATCATCCACAAGGGGGACGGGAGCAGCGAGCACACGATCGAGGGACTGGCGCCGGGGCCGCACCGGATCATCGCGCTGGTCGCCAACCCGGCCCACATCCCGCTCGATCCACCGGCCGCGGACACGGTGAACTTCACCGTCGGGAACTAGATCGATGCGCGCGCGAGGCTGGGTCGCCCTCGGTGCCCTGACGACGGCGGCCGCCTGCGAGCCGACGGCGCCCGCCCCGACGAGCTCGACGTCTGCAGCGGTCGAACCGCAGAGGGTCGTCCCGACCCCGCAACACACGCTGAGCGCCGACCAGACGCACAACCGGTGGAGCCGGACGATCGAGCCCATCCTCCGCGTGGCGCCCGGCGCCGTGATCGAGGCATACCTCGAGGAAGCGTCCGACCAGCAGCTGACCCCGGAATCGACCGTCGAGGATGTCGCCGACCTCAGCTTCGATCCGATCCACCCTCTGACGGGTCCGGTGTACGTCGAAGGCGCGGAGCCCGGGGATCTGCTCGCCGTGACGCTCCACGAGATCGAGCTGGGAGATTGGGGATGGCTCGCCAACGTACCCGGGTTCGGGTTCTTGGCGGACCAGTTCCCCGAGCCCTACCTCCGGATCTTCGAGTTCGAGCCGGGTGACACGGACGTCGGCTTCGCACCTGGCATCCGCGTGCCGCTGCGCCCGTTCCCCGGCGTGATGGGCGTGGCGCCGGACACGGACTCGATGCTCGTGACGGTCCCGCCCCGGCAGAACGGCGGGAACATGGACGACAAGGATCTCGTCGAGGGCACGACCGTCTACTTTCCGGTCCTCGTCGAGGGCGCGCTGTTCTCGCTCGGCGACCCGCACATCGCTCAAGGAGACGGGGAGGTCGGCGGTACCGCGATCGAGGGCCCGCTGCGCGTGGTGTACGAGCTGGGGCTCATCAAGGGAGCCGGCCCGATCCCATCACCGCACTACGAGACCGACGACTTCTACGCGGTGACCGGTTTCGCGCCCACCATCGATGAGGCGGCCCGCAACGCGGTCGAGGCGATGATCGACTACCTGGTCAGCTCACGCGACTTGTCGCGCGCGGACGCCTACGCTCTCGCTTCCATGGCGGGGGACCTCAAAATCTCGGAAGTCGTCGACGTGCCGAACATGCTCGTCGCGATGCGGATCTCGAAGGACGTGATCGGGCGCAGGTAGCCGCCGACCGCCGGAACCGTTCAGAGGTCGAGCTCGTCCAGCGCCAGCCGCGTTCGCAACAGCTTGAAGGTCAACATCGACGATGACTACCATCGGCAGTACGTCGAACATTTCGTCAATACCTGCCCGTGGCGCCCGGAACTCGCGTACAAATCCAAGGGTCGGCTCTACTCCACGTTTCTCGACTTCACTTGCGATCAGAAGGGATACCACGCGACCGAGTTCTACAACGACT
>JAKSCH010000309.1 GCA_022360695.1 Gemmatimonadota bacterium | reverse complement strand
TCAGCCCTCGACGACCAGCCTCGTCTCCACGCTGGGTCGCTCGATCGACGCGAGCGTGGCGACCACGCGGTACACGCCGACGGCGAGCCCCTCGTCGAGTGTCTCGGACCAACGAAGCGTCTCGCCCGGCGAAAGAACCTCGCGACCCAAGGCCATCGTGAAGAAACGTCCGTCGGACCACAGCCACGCCCTGGTCCCATCCTCGGCCACGACTTCGAAGTCGTATCGTTGCCCGTTAGAGAAGTGGATCGCGAGGTCCGCCGAGCCCTGGTTCGTCACCGTGAGCTCGAAGGTGAGCGGCTCGCCGGGCCGGCTCGGTCCTCGGGGCACGACCACGTCGAGCCGGAGGTCGGCACCCAGGACGGCCCCGGTATCCCGCGCGGGGGGCGCGGCGGCGCCGCCGGCGTCGGTCGGCTCCGCGCGCCCCACGGAGGGCGTCGGGTTGGCGCAGGCGAGGGCCACCGCGGCGCCGAACGAGATCCGACAGACCGGACGAGCGAGCATGGGAAGCAACGTACGCGACGAGCGGCGGGATCGCCGCGGCCGTCGCCCCGTATGAGGTCCGGAGCCCCGTCGTTCCGACATCGGGGCCCGCCCGCTAGCTTTCGATTGCGAACCCCGAGTCGTCGACACAGAAACCGTAAACCCATTGTAAAACATATGCTTGACTCGATCGACCTACAGCATCGCATCGCACGAGTCCGAGTCCGTCCCGTGGCGTCGCTGCTCGCGCTGCTGACGTTCGTGCCCTCGGCCGCGGCTCCCCTCCGGGCTCAAACGCCGGAAGGCGATCCGACCGCGGACACCCCGACGACGCCGGAGGAGCGGTTCTTCGATTGGACCCGACTCCCCTTCCCGCCGGCCGAGTACGAAGCACGACGCGGAGCCCTGCTCGAGGCGCTCTCGGGCGAGGTCGGCGTCTTCCTCGTGACGTCGGCGCACGGCCTGAGCCACGGGGACACGTTCCGTCAATCGGAGGACTTCCTCTATCTCACGGGTCTCGAGCTCCCCGGGTCCGCGCTGGTCCTCGACCTGTCTCGCGGCGCACCCACCCTGTTCGTCCCCGACCGGGACTTCCGGTTCGAGAGCTTGAGTCGGCCGAACGACTTCCCGGGTCGCCGGCTCGGTCTCGACCCCGAGCTACCGACGCGCTCGGGGCTCTCCGACATCCGCCCGATGACCGACCTGCGGACGGCGCTCGTCGATTGGGAGGAGCGCGGGGTGACCGTCCACATCAACGCCGGGCGCCGCGGAGAGATCCGACACGTGGTGACCTCGCTGATCCCGGACTGGGATCCGGCGCTCCTCTCGCTGTATCACCTCCAGAACACGTATCCGCGGCTCCGTCTGCGCAACGCGTACGATGCGGTGGCTCGCGTGCGCATGGTGAAGACGCCCCGCGAGGTCGAGGCGATGCGACGCTCGGCTCGCGCGACGCAGGGCGCCATCCGAGCCGCGGCGCGACGCGTCCGGGATGGCGTGACCGAGCGACAGCTCGAAGCGACCTTCGAAGGCGCGTGCAAGGAGAACGGCGCGCAGCGCATCGCCTTCGCGTCGATCATCAAGTCGGGCCCGAACTCGCTGTGGCCGTGGCGCGTCCTCGCGTCGCACTACGATCGGCGGAACCGCGCCATGCACGACGGCGAGATGGTGATCTTCGACGTGGGGTGCGAGGTCGACTACTACGTAAGCGACGTGGGGCGGACCTTCCCGGTTTCGGGTCGGTTCACGCCGACCCAGCGTCGCATCCTCCGGATGGAAGTCGCGGTCGCCGACGCGATCATCGAGGCCGTGCGCCCCGGGATCACGTTCGCCGAGCTCCAGGAGATCGCCGACGCGGCCATCCCCGAGGAGCACCGCCGGTTCATGCAGACGGGGCTCTTCTTCGGACACCACATCGGGCTCTCCACCGGCGACCCCAATCTCCCGGATCTCCCGCTCGCGCCCGGGATGGTGTTCACGGTCGAGCCCTGGTACTACAACCACGAGGCCCACATATCGGTGTTCACCGAAGATGAAATCCTGGTCACGGAAGACGGCGCCGAGCTGCTCACCGACGCGCTGCCCCGGACGGCCGAGGGACTGGAGCGCGTGATGCTCAGGGACGGATCCTGAGACGTCGCGCCGCGATCGAGCGAGGAGTCGGCCAACCTCGGCGACCGCGCTAGTGTGGTGCATCAAAAGTCCCTTGCCATTCGAGCGGCGATGCATCCCGCTCGCCGTCGTTGCTCGATCTCGACGTAGCTATGGCTACGCCTTCGTTCTCGCGTCTTGGCGAGCGGGCGCCTCACCACTCTCGGTG
>JAKSCH010000235.1 GCA_022360695.1 Gemmatimonadota bacterium | reverse complement strand
TCCGCTCCGCCGAGCGCTTTCTCGATCGACGACGAAAGATCGAGCTCCAGGAAGTCCCCCAGTCGCGATAGCGTCTCCGCCGGATCGCGCCGCAGATCCTCATACCGAACGTGCAGATAACGGCCTTTCGGCAGGAAGCGCTGGGTGCGTCTTGCGCGGTAATTGGCGAGAATCCACCCAGGCAGGCTTCGAAGCGTCCGGAAGCGGCGGCCCTGCCGCCCTTCGGCCTGCCAGTTCCCGGTTCGGCGCACCGAGCGCATGGTGTCGAGCAACGACCGCGACAGGTGCACCACCCTGACGTCGAGGCGGGCGAGACGTGCGAGGGCGTAGGGGCGCTGCCTCGCCCCCCTCGACGTCTTGGAAGAGTCCACGACGAACCGTACCTGGGTCGGCGCCGCCGCTCGAGCGAACAGCGCCCGCGTCGCGCGAACGTACGTGTCGGCCTGCTCGCGTCCGGCTGCCAGGTCAACGCGATCCCGAGCTTCGTCGATGAATCGCACCGCTCGAGCGAGATCTCGTCGGTTATCTACGTCTCTCACGAACTCGCCCCACACCGGACACTCATCGTACTCCTCGCCGCAGGCACATCTCCGCCCGCCCGCCACGACATCGTCCAGCAGGTACGTGAGCTCACCCGCGCTTCGTACGGCCGGATGGTCGCCCAGCATCAGGTCGAGCATCGTAGAGCCGCTCCGACCGTACCCGGCGATGTATACGACGGTCGGCAGTGGCGCGCCCTCGGACCCGTCCCTCACAGCGTGGCTCGAGCCCCCTTCCGCCGCCGGATCGACGCGTCGACGTGTGTCGTCAGGGCCAACGAAGGCGATCGTCGGAGCTCCACGCTCATGACGTCGGTCGCTGCTCGAGCGCCACGTATCCGACGTCCGGAAACACGGAGTACATCAACCGGATCAGAGTGGCCTTTCTATACAGCAGCCACGAACGAATGGGCTTGCCCTGCTCCCGGAACGAGCGCGCCAGCCGACTCGTCGCGATTTGGGTCGCGCGCAGATAGGCGAGGCAGCACTGAAACGCACGGTATCCGCGCGCTCCGACCAGGCTCTTGTACATTCGCGCGTACTCGAAGTAGAAGCTCGGGGTGACGGTCTCCGTCTTCGACGTGGGATGAAGCAAGAACCGCGCGAGGAGCGTGTCGCTCGGAATGACCTTGGCGCCGGAGTGAACCGCCCGGCTACACCACTCGACGTCCATGATGTAGTGGTAGTCCGTATCCAGCTCCCCGGCCGTCTGCCATACGTGACTGCGCCAGAACATGGGCGGCTGGATGAGGTGAAAGCGGATGTCGTGGTTCTCCTTGTAGATCGGATACCAGTGGAGCGGTGTGCCGTTCCGACCCGAGGTTCGTGACACGACCACGGTGTCTTCCCCCTCGATGCGGACTTTGTCCATGGCGCCGATCAGAATGTCCGCGTCCGATGCCTCGATCTCGATCGCCCCCTTACCCAGGGCACCTGGATAGAAGGTGTCATCGCTGTTCAACCAGGCCTGCACGTCTCCTGTCGAGCGATGAAACCCTCTATTGATGGCGTCGCTCTGACCGCGGTCGGGTCGGCTCGTCCAGTACGCGAGCCATGGTGCATATCTCTCGAGAATCTCGACGCTGTCGTCGGAGCTTCCTCCGTCCATGACGATGTACTCGAGGTTGGGATAGCCCTGGAGAAGGACGGACCGAATCGTCTCCTCCAGGTAGCTCCCCTGGTTGAAAGACGGCGTGACGACGCTGAACCTCGGCCAAGCCGCGCCCCGAGGGGTCGTCGGGGGGAGTCTCGGGCTCTCCTCGGTCCAAGGCCAACCGGTCCGTCCCGGGGGTGGCGGCGGCAGCTCGTCGAGGGTGGGCGCCGGTATTCCTCTCGGCACGTTCACGAGGTTCGCCGACTCGTGCACCACCGGTCCCTACTCCTCGAGGTTCGCCGCCGCCGTGGCGCCGGCATTCACCTGCTCGGCGACCCATCCATATGTGCGCCGAATCCCTTCTTCGAACGTGACTCGTGGCTCCCACCCGGTAGAGCGGATCCGTTCGGTGCTGTGGTAGCGAGCCATGACGCCGACTGGTCCATCGACGTGACGAACCACGAGCTTCTTACCCGACGTCGCGATGACCGCCTGCGCCAGCTCGTCGACCGAGACGAGCTCGTCCGTTCCGATGTTCACCGGATCCTCGACAGAAGAGTCCATGAGGCTCAAGACGCCCCGACACAGGTCTTCGACGAAGATATAGGTTCGACTCGCCGATCCGTCTCCCCAGACCTCGATCTCGCCACCGTCGTCCGCCATCGCGACCTTCCGGCTCAGCGCGGCGGGCGCCTTCTCCCTTCCTCCCTGCCACGTCCCGAGGGGTCCATAGCAGTTCTGGAAGCGTGCGATTCGGACGGCCATGCCGGTCTCACGGCCAAACGCCAGAGCCAGACGTTCAGCGTACAGCTTCTCCCATCCGTATTCATTGTCAGGCAGAGCCGGATAGACGTCATCCTCCACGAGGTACGTGTCCCCGAGAGGCTGATCCCGGTACACGCACGCGGATGATGAGAAGAAGTACCGGCCGACCTCGGCCTCGGCCGCCGCTGAGGCCATATGAGTGTTGATCAGACTGCTGTTCGTCATGATCTCGCACTCATGAGCGTGGATGAACCCCATCCCACCCATGTCGGCCGCCAGCTGAAACACCTCGTCCACCGGCTCTCCGTCGATCCGTACGACCTCGC
>JAKSCH010000048.1 GCA_022360695.1 Gemmatimonadota bacterium | reverse complement strand
TTCGAGCGGCGCTGCATCCCGCTCGCCGGCGTTGCTCGATCTCGACGTAGCTATGGCTACGCCTTCGCTCTCGCGTCTTGGCGAGCGGGCGCCTCACCACTCTCGGTGGTCAAGGGACGTTTGATGCACCACACTAGATCCGGAGGTTAGATTTCCAGCCCCGCCGCCCGCATGATCTCGAGCGCATTCCCCGTCTGAACGACGCCGGGCGACAACGTGTAATCGAACCGGATCTCGCCGTCTGCGAGTCGGAACTCGAAGTGCGCATTGGCCGCCTCGTCGCCGAGCTCGTCCGCGATCTCGGCGAGCGCCAGGTCGTGCGTCGTCACGATCCCCAGCGCGCCGCGGTCCAGGAACCCCCGCACGATCGAGCCGGCCCCGATGCGCCGGTCGTGCGAATTGGTGCCGTGTAGGAGCTCGTCGAGGAGGAACAACCCGGGCGGCCGGGCTTCCGCCACGTCCATGGCGCGCTTGATCGCGTGGATCTCCGCGTAGAACCGCGACGCTCCCTCCTGGAGCGAGTCCAGCGAGCGGATCGACGCGCCGATTGCCAGCGGGCTCATCTCGAGAGAGCGCGCGCGGACGGGAGCGCCGGCCTGCGCGAGGATCGCGTTGACGCCGACGGTCCGGAGCAAGGTGCTCTTGCCGGACATGTTCGAGCCGGTGACGACGAGCAACTGTGGATCGCCATCGGTCGATCGCTCACTCATCCCGATCGCCACATCGTTCGATGTGCACGGCCCGAGGAGCGGATGTGCAAGCCCCTGCGCGTGGAACCGGGCCGGGTGCTCGGCGACGGTCGGGAAGCTGTAGTCCGGGCGTTCGTAGGTGAGGCGGCCGAGGTCGAGCAACGCCTCGAGCTCACCGACCGCGCCGATCCACTTGCCGATCCGGGCGCCGTGGCGCGCGCGCCACCGCTCGATGGTGAACGCGCAGTTCGTGCCCCAGAGGACCGCGGCCGCGACGGGAGCGAACAGATCGTTCTTCCGGGCCTCGAGCGCGTTCAGCCGCCGGATCAACCCCGCGAGTCGGTGCGATGCGGGCGGCTCCTCGGCGCCGATCGCGTCCCCCAGCCGACGGAGCCGCTCGCACTGGTAAGGCTCGCGCTCGATTCGCTCGAGCGTGCCGTGGAGCAGGCGAAGCGCCTCTCCGGGGCGAGCGGCGCCTTTGAGGGCCCCCTCCACGCGCCGACGAAGCCACAGCGCGACCGCCACGTTCGCGACCAGGATCCATGCGAAGGGGCGAGCCCCGACCCAGATCGACGCCACGCCCGCGGACAATGCCGCGATCCCCAGACCGAGCGGGAGGAGCCAAAGCGGACCGCCCGGCAGGCGGCCCTCGCCGCGCCCCCAGGCGACGAGGTCGTCCGACCCGAACGCCTCGACGACCTGGGCGTCGAGGACCGCGAGATCTTCACGCAGGTCGAGCCGGGGAGCGAGCTCGCGTGCGGCCTCCTGTCGTGCCTCGATTTCCTCGACATCCGCGGGCTCGAGCAGCCACCGCGCGAGCGTCTCACGGCCGATCCCGGTGCGTGCACCGGTCAGGAACTGAAAGAGCGAGCCCGGACCGAAAACATCGAGGTGGACGGCGTAGGGGTGCGCCTCATCGAGCCACCGTGAACCCGTCACGCCCGCGTCGGCGAACCGGTAGTCGAGGCGTTCGAGCCCCGTCTCGTAATAGCGGACGGCTCGCTCGGCTCGACGAAGCCGCAGACGCGTACGGACGTGGAGCGCCGCGGTCAGCGTGAAGCCGAGGAGCCCCACGCCGAGCACGAGCGCGGGGTGGATCTGACCGCGCAGTAACCAGGCGGCGCCTCCCGCTCCGACCACCAGCGCGAGGCGTAGGTTCGCCAGCCGCCCTTCCGTCGCCTCGAGACGAGCGACTTCGGCCGCGCGAGCGTCGCGTCGCGCTTCGTACTCCGATCGGGGCTCCGACGCGTGGACGTGTGGGTCGGCGCTCATACGGGCGATGATGGGCGCGGGTCGCCACGAAAGCCACCGCTCGCTAGCGCGGCCTTCCTACGGTGGTGAGCCCTCGGTACGACGTATCGCGAGGTGGAGCGAGCGCGCCGCCGGGACCGAGAGCCCGAGGCTCGCGCGAAGGACGAACGGCCGGACGCGTCTCACGACTCCCGCTCCACCCGTACCGCCGAGCCGTAGACCATGATCTCCGCGGTTCCGCCCATCACGTACGCCGTCGAGAAGCGGACGCCGAGGATCGCGTTGGCCCCCATCTTCTCGGCGTCCCGCTCCATGCGGTCGATCGCTTGCTCGCGCGCCTCGGCCATCATCTTCGTGTACTCCTGGATCTCGCCGCCCACGATGCTCTTGAGCCCGGCCAGTATGTCGCGTCCCAGGTGACGAGCTCGGATCGTGCTGCCTCGAACCAGACCGTACTCCTCCCGAATCCGGTGGCCGGCCAGATCGTTTCTCGGGCTGATGATCATCGCACCACGTCCTTGTAGGGGTCGCTCTTACCCATGAAGAGCCGCTCGCGGATGACGGAAACGAACAGGATCACGAACCCGGCCAGCAGCGCCATGATGGACCACCTGATGAACCCGGGGATGCTCGTGTCGGCGATCAGGCCGCGGACGACGGTCCAAACCGACCACGTCCCGAGCACGATCGCGCCGAGCGAGATCAGGATCCAACTCACGCCGCGCTCCAGACGCCGGTAGACGTCCTCCCAGTACCCGTCCCACGTCTCGCCGGGGGGCTTCAACGGACTCATGGTATCGGTCACCTCCTTGAGACGCTGGAACGTCTCGAGCTCATCACGGAGTCCCGGATCTTCCTCGAGCGCGGAATGGAGCTCATCCCGTTCTTCTCCCGAGATCTCCTGGTCTACCTCCGCCATCATCAACTGGCGCACCCGCTCCTGGTCGGGCGACGCGTTCATCTCGCTCACCGATCGCCTCCATCCACGCCCGCGCCACGCGCGGCGCCGCCACTCACGAGCCCCGAGACGACGCTCGTGTTCTCGAGCTCGCGCGCCAAGGCTCGGCGCGCGGCATACAGACGCGACATCACGGTTCCCATGGGGATCTCGAGCAGCTCCGCGATCTCGCGGTACCGGAGCTCTTGGAACTCACGTAGCACCAGGATCTCGCGCTCGCGCTCGCCGAGGCGCTCGATCGCCTCGGCCACCCGATCGCGTAGCTCGGCGCGCTCGACCGCGCGGTCGGGGCGGACCGGTCGCTCGCCCATGGTCGTGTCGGCGAGCCACGAGCCCGCCTTCTCGAGCTTCTGGCGTCGCGACCGCTGATCTCGCGTATAGTTGAAGCACAGCCTGCGGATGATCTGATAGAGCCAAGGGAAGAACGGTCGCTCGGGGTCGATGGTCGCGCGCGCGCGGAACGCCCGCGCGAAGGCCTCTTGCGAGAGATCGAGTGCGTCATCGTGCGTCCCGACCAACCCCAGTGCCGTGTAGTACGCCCGCTGCATGTATCTCGTCACGAGCTCCCCGAACGCCGCGCGCTCTCCCCCCTGCGCACGCAGTACGAGCGCCCGGTCCGTAATCTCCGGACTGTTCAAGCTGGGCTCCCATCGCGGACTGCTGAGCTCAATGAACGTCGTCACGTTTCGAGGTTACACGCGTCCGCCGGGTCTATTCGTCGATCCGGGGAGGTCGGCACGCCCCGAACAGCCGTGGGCCCCGCGGTGGCGGTTCGCCGGAAGATGCCGGTGACGAGATCGGTCCGACATGGGAGGCGGTCGATCGAGCTCGCCCGAGAGCTCCGAATCTCGGTCGTCGACGACCGCGTATACCATCCACGCGCGACCGTATCGACGAGGCGTGCGGGTGCGCGGGGCAATCGACAATATACGGAGCACGCGATCACGTCCCGAGTCGGCCCTCCAGGCGGGCGCGGGACGTCGGCTTCGTCGGACGAAGCGGACCTCAGTGTCCGCCGTGAATAGAGAGACGTGAGGATGAGTGATTCGGTGGCGGGCCCGAGGTCCGAGCGAGGGGAGCTCGTGCCATCGCGCTGGATGTTGATCCGGGACGCGGCGGTCTTTCAGCTGAAGCTGGTGGTCGACGGACTCCGGGACATGGTCATGGTCCCCATCTCACTCGGCGTCGCCGTGTTCGATCTGCTCGGCGTGGGACCGCGCGCGGGTCGACAGTTCTACGACCTGCTCGGGTTCGGGCGGAAGACCGAGGGTTGGATCAACCTGTTCGGCGCCGCGGACCACGCCGACGCGCTGACCACCGAGCCACGGCCCGGGATCGATGCGCTCGTCCACCGGATGGAGCGTCTCGTGATCCAGGAGTACGAGCGCGGGGGCATCACGACGTCCGCCAAGAAGTCGGTCGATCGGGCGCTCGACGCGCTCACGTCCCGCGGGATGTACGAGTCCGATGATCTACGGGGCCGGAGCTGAGCCCACGGGCCGGGATACGCGCCTCCGCCGCACGGGCATGCGCTTCGAGCCCCTCCAGCCGCGCGAGCTGCGCGGCGTCGGCCATCAAAGCCGCGTAGTCATTCGACGTCTCGTCGAGCTCGAGCCACGTCGGTTGCCTCAGGAACGTAAAGACCGACAGCCCGGACGCGAATCGCGCCGTCCCACTCGTGGGGAGGGTGTGGTTCGGGCCCACCCCGTAGTCACCCGCGACTTCCGGTGAGGCGGCTCCGATGAAGAGCGCGCCGTAGCTCCGAAGTCTGGGCGCCAACGAGGCCGCGCGGTCTCCGTGAAGCTGCACGTGCTCGGCGGACACGCCGTCGCACGCGCGGATGGCGGCCGTTTCGTCCTCGACGAGCAGCGCCGCGCCGCTCGACAGCGATGCCGCCGCCACGTCGGCCGTCGGAAGATCCGCGAGCTGTCGATCGAGCTCGACCCGGACCGCCGACAGCGTGTCGCGTTCGAAGCAGCACAGGAGGGGCACCGCATCGGTGTCGTGCTCGGCCTGGGCCAAGAGGTCGGCGGCGACGAGGGTGGGATCGGCGTCTCCCCCGGCCACGACCAGCAACTCCGACGGACCCGCCAGCATGTCGATCCCCGTGCGACCGAAGGCGAGTCGCTTTGCAGCGGTCACGTACGCGTTCCCCGGACCGACCACGATGTCGCACGGCGGAGGACCGCCCACGCCGAACGTCAACGCCGCGATCGCTCCGGCCCCGCCGACCGCGAGCAGACCGTCGGCGCCGGCGAGGGCGGCCGCGGCCACCAGGATCGGTCGGGGGCGCGGCGAGGCGACCCAAACTCGTTCCACCCCCGCCACGCGCGCGGGGATGACGGTCATGAGCGCCGAGGACGGGAGCGGGTACCGTCCTCCCGGCGCGTAACAGCCCGCCGCGCGAACCGCGACCGACTCGTGACCCGCGCGGCCGGCCGGCTGGTCGACTTCGATCGGACCGATCGCGTCGAGCTGGTGCTCGGCAAACCGGCGGATTCGCATTGCGCAGCGTTCGAGCAGCGCGTGGCTCGCGGGGTCGATAGCCTCGAGACTTCGATCGAGATCCGCTCGGTCGAGCACCAACGGATCGCCCGGCGCGAGGTCGCCGAGACGCTCGGCGTGCTCGCGAAGGCCGACCTCGCGCCGTGCCTCGACATCCTCGAAGATCCGCGCCGCGACGTCGGCGACGGTCGTATCGGTCGCCTCCCGGCGGGTGTGTCGGACGAACTCGGCGACCGACACCTCCGGGAGCGGGGTGCCCGTCGCTTCCGACACCGGAAGCGACGCTCCGTTCAGGCGCGTCTCGGCGGGCCGCGCCGAATCGTGACCCGCCGCCGATGTCTCGGGCTCGCGTGGCCTACGTCTTCGAACGGCCCGAGCCCGACGCTCGAGGGCCCACTCGACATCGCGGAGCGATCCTCCCGCGGTTCGGAGCTTCACGAGCGCGAAGTACAGCAGATCGGCGAACTCCTCGGTCGTCGCGGCGGCCGAGTCCGCCGTCGCGAGCTCGCCGGCCTCCTCGAGCAGCTTGCCGGTCAGCAGATCGGGCTCGCGCGCGAGCCTCGCCGTCAGCGACCCGGGTGGCGCCGACCCCAGCCGATCGGAGAGGCGCTTCTCGAGATCGGAGATCCGGAAGGGCCGCGGCGCGCTCGGGCGATCGAAACAGCTCGGCGTCCCTTCGTGGCAGAACCCGACGCCCTCTTGCCGAACGGTGAAGAGCAACGCGTCTCGATCGCAATCGAGGGCCACGCGAACGAGCGTCTGTGTCGCACCCGACGTCGCGCCTTTACGCCACAGCCCGCGCGAGCGGCTCTGGTAGATGCCGCGACCTTCGTCGAGCGCCGCCTCCAGACTCGCCTCGCTCGACCAGGCGAGACCGAGCACGCGTCCGGCTTCGTCCTCGATGACCGTGGGCCAAAGCCCGTCGGAGCGATCGGAGCGGAGCGGCGCCGCGATGGCCTCCCCGAGCGTCATGTGTCGGGCGTAGAGCGCCATGCCCACTTGGACGTCCGCGCCCAGTCGATCGAGTCGTGCGAGCTCCTCCGGCGACCGGATCCCACCCGCGAACGTCACCCGGGCCGAACCGGCCGCATCGATGAGCGCCGTCGCGCGGTCGATCGGTAGACCGCGGAGCGTCCCCTCGACCTCGACGAACGTGATCAAGAACCCGTCCGCGAGCCCCTCGAGCTCGGCGATCCGCTCGGGGACGTTGCGGCCCGTACGCTTCGTCCAGCCCTCCACGACCACCTCGCCGTGTCGCGCGTCGAGCGCGGCGATCACCCGATCGGCGGGGAGTGGGGCGAGCACCTCGGGCGTCGCGGCCGTACCGAGGATCACGCGCGCCGCGCCGGCATCGAGCCAATCGAGGGCGTCATCGGTCGAGCGTATACCGCCCCCGACCCGACACGGCGCGATCGTCAACAGCTCGCGGATCAGCGCCGCGTTGCTCCCCACCCCCCGGGCCGCGTCGAGATCGATGACCGCGATCTCGCCGCACCGCCCGAACCGCTCGGCGAGCGGTCGCGGATCGCCCGCATCGATCTCGAGCGACTCGCCGCGACGAAGTTGTACGGCCCGCCCGCCCATGAGATCGATCGACGGGATGATCATCGGCGGACCGGCGCGCCGAGCCGCGAGAGTCGGTCCTTCAAGCGACCGACGGACCACTCCTCCTGGTGAAAGATCGAGGCGGCGAGCACGGCATCCGCCCCTTCCGAGATCGCCGCCGCCATGTGGCCCGGCGACGAGGCGCCGCCGGAGACGATGATGGGCACGGGCACGGCGTCCCTCACGGCGCGCAGCAGATCGAGATCGTACCCCGCCCGCGTGCCGTCACGATCGAAGCTCGTCAGGAGGATCTCGCCGGCTCCCCGATCGACGGCCTCGGAGGCCCAGGCGGCGGCGTCGAGCCCGACCGACCGGGTACCGGAGTGCGTGCGCACCTCGTAGCCGCTCGGGCGGTTCGCGTCGCCGGCCGCGTCGATGGCGATGACGGCGCACTGCGCGCCGAGCGAATCGGCGATCTCGGTCAAGAGCTCCGGGCGCTCGACGGCGGCGGTGTTCACCGAGACGCGGTCCGCGCCGGCATCGAGGAGCTCCGCCGCATCGGCGAGCTCGCGTACGCCGCCGCCGACCGTGAGCGGGATGGCCAGCGCGCGCCGAACCGCGCTCACCGTCCTCCGCCGCGCCAGCCGCCCGTCCGCGGTCGCGGTCACATCGAGGATCACAATCTCGTCCGCGCCCTCGCGCTCGTACCGGGTGGCGAGCGCGACCGGATCGCCTTGATCCTCGAGATCTCGAAATCGCACGCCTTTCACGACCCGTCCATCCCGCACATCGAGGCAGGGGATCACCCGGACGTTCAACACGGCGCACCCGCCCCTTCGAGCGGCGCGGCCGCCTCATCCGCGACCGCGCTCGCGGCCCCGCCGCTCGTCGGCAACGGAGCGAAATCGAGCCAACGCGCGAGAAGGCGTCGTCCCGACGCACCCGAGAGCTCGGGGTGGAACTGACACGCGAGCACGCCGCCTCGCTCGACCGCCGCCACGAAGCGTGCGCCGTGACGGCAGCTCGCGCCGATCCAACCCTCGGGGAGCTCGGCGAGCCGATAGGAGTGGGCGAAGTACATGAACCCCGATCGCAGGAAACGGGATTCGTGGGATACGTCGATGCGGTTCCACCCGAGCTGCGGTGACCGGACATCCGCCGCGAACCGCGAGACGCGTCCCGGAATACAGCCGAGACCCTCGATGTCGGGCGCCTCATCGCTCGCGTCGCAGAGCAGCTGAAGCCCGAGACAGATGGCGAGGGTCGCCCGACGCTCGGATACGCGTCGTACCAACGGGTCCACGATCCCTCGGTCCTGGAGCGCGCGCATCCCGCTCTCGAACGAGCCGACGCCGGGGAGGACCAGAAACGCGGCTGAAGCGACCGCCTCCGGGGTCTCGACGGCGTACGTGTCGCGTTTCAGACGCGCGAAAGCGGCACGGACGGCCTCGACGTTCGCGACACCGGTGGAGACGATGCCGATGGCGGCCCGCTCGGCGTCGTTCGAGCGGGGCGCCCGCGGCTCGGGTGGGGACATCATGCCGTAACCCCCGCGTCGCTCGGACGCGGGCCGGCTCGCGTCGTGAAGTCGATGACCCCCTTCGTGCTGGGCACGATCTCGTCGCGCTCGAGCGCGAGGGCCGACCGCAGCGCCAGCGCGAACGCCTTGAAGGCGGCCTCGGCGCGATGGTGGTCGTTCTCGCCGCGGAGCACATCCACGTGGATGGTGAGTCCCGCCGATGCGGCGAGCGAGCGGAAGAAGTGCCCGACGTTCTCGCACGAGAGCGAGCCGAGCCGCTCGCGTTTCAACCCGAGCTCGACGACGGCCGACGGGCGTCCGGAGACATCGATCACCGCGCGCGCCAACGCTTCGTCCAGGGGCGCGTAGGCCGACCCGAAACGGCGGATTGCCGGCCGCTCTCCGAGCGCGTCTCCGATCGCGCTTCCGATGACCAGCGCGCAGTCCTCGACCGTGTGGTGGTCGTCTACGTCCAGGTCGCCCGTCGCATCGACTCGGAGCCCCAACCGACCGTGCGTGGCGAGCGCCTCGAGCATGTGATCGAAGAACCCGATCCCGGTGGAGACCCGCGGCGGCTCGAACCGGTCGAGGTCGACGCGGACGGCGATCCGGGTCTCACGTGTATGTCGCTCGGCGCGGCCCACGCGCGCGACGGGCGTACGATCGTCCTTCATGTTTCGTTCTCCTCACGGGGAAGACAGTCGGCGAGTCCATCGACGAGCCGCGCGAACGACGCTCCGTCACCCGGTAGCGAGAACCGCAACAGCTCGTTCCGGGCCGGGTAGGCCCGGACGCGGATGCCGTAGTCCTCCAGGCAGGACTGCATGCGCCGGGCGTCGGCGACGCGGGCGAGCACGAAGTTGGCTTGCGAAGGAAACGGTCGCGCGCCGCGCTCGGCCAAGAACCGGATCAGCTCGACGCGCTCTCGCCGCACGGCGCTCACGTACGGCTCGGTGATCCGGTCGCCGAGATCGAGCGCTCGTTCCGCGACCCACAACGAGGGGCCCGCGATCGGAAACGGCGCGCCGGCCTCTCGCAGCCGCCGGATCCCCGATGGCCCGCCCAACACGTATCCGACTCGGAGACCGGCGAGGCCCCAGGCCTTCGACAGGGTCCGCAGCACGAACGTGTTCTCTCGTTCGAGAAGCGCGGCGGTCGGATCGTGATCGGCGAACTCCACGTACGCGAGATCGACGAGCAGCACGACGCCCGAAGGGAGGCTGTCGGCGATCGCGAGCAGACGCTCGGTCGATGCGACGAGGCCGGTCGGGTTGTGCGGGCTCACGACCGCGACGAGACCGGTGTCCGGTCCGATGCACGAGGCGATCCGGCCGATCGGCGCGGGGTGATCCAGCGTCTCGATGTCCACCGTCCGTCCGCCGCGGAGCCGCGCGAAGAACGGGATCATCTCGAACGTGGGTGAGACCGTCACGACCTCGGGTCGTTTCGCGAGACAGACGCGTTGGACGCGATCGATCCCGTCGTCGCCGCCCGCCGTGACGAGCACGCGCTCGGGGTCGATCGCCCAGGTCCGCGCCAGCTTGCCCTCGAGCGTCGCCGTTTCGGGGTATCGGTTCAGCCGATCGACCGGCACCGCCCGCAAGATGTCGCTCATCTCCGGGGCGGGTCGAAGCCGTTCGTTGTGATCGAGTCGTAGCGTCTCACGCTCGATCGCCGGGTCGCGAACCACGAGGGCAGGGCTCACGGGACGATCTGGCTCGGGGCGGTGACGATCAGGTC
>JAKSCH010000319.1 GCA_022360695.1 Gemmatimonadota bacterium | reverse complement strand
CGCGCGCGCGCCCGGCTTCGGATCGAGACCGTCGGCATCGCGTTCGAGGCCGAGCCGACGCTGACGACGCCCCTCCTCGATGCGCTTCCGTTCGAGCTGACGGGTGCCCAGACGCGGGTGTGGGACGAGATTCGCGCCGACATGGCCGGGTCGAGCCCGATGAACCGTCTCCTCCAGGGCGACGTGGGGAGCGGCAAGACGGTCGTGGCCGCGCTGGCCATGCTCAAGGCCGTGGAGGCCGGCCACCAGGCCGCGATCATGGCGCCCACCGAGCTCCTCGCCGAGCAGCACCACCGGACGTTGACCGAGATCCTCTCGCCGCTGTCGCTCGAGCCAGTTCTGCTGACCGGGTCCGTCACCGGGAAGGCGCGTCAGTACGCGCTCGATCGTGTGGAGAACGGGGCGGCGCAGCTCGTGATCGGCACGCACGCGCTGATCCAGGACACGGTGTCGTTCAAATCCCTGGGTCTCGCGGTCATCGACGAGCAGCACCGGTTCGGCGTGGAGCAACGACGCCGGTTGCGCGAGGGCGGCCGCGCGCCGGATGTGCTCGTGATGTCGGCCACGCCGATCCCCCGGAGCCTCGCGCTCATCTTCTACGGCGACCTCGACCTTTCGGTGATCGACGAGCTGCCCCCCGGTCGTCGTCCCATCATCTCGGCCGTACGCGGTCCCGACAGCCGCGCCGCCGCCTTCGACTTCCTCGAGGCGCAGCTCCGAGAGGGCCGACAAGGATACGTGGTCTATCCGCTCATCGAGGAGTCGGAGGTCCTCGACGCCCGGGCGGCGACCGCGATGCACGAGAGCCTCACCGAGCGGTTCGAGGGCTTTACGGTCGGGTTGCTCCACGGTCGGATGTCGTCGTCGGAGAAGGAGGCCGTGATGCGCGGCTTTCTCGAGGCCGACATCCACGTGCTGGTCGCGACGACCGTCATCGAGGTCGGGATCGATGTCCCGAACGCGACCGTGATGCTGATCGAGGACGCCGAGCGCTTCGGTCTCGCGCAGCTCCACCAGCTGCGGGGACGCGTGGGCCGCGGGGCCGAGCAGTCGTACTGCGTGGCGTTCCACACCGCCAAGCACCCCTCGGAGCGGCTGAGCGCCTTCGCGGCGACGACCGACGGTTTCCGGCTGGCGGAAGAGGACCTGCGGATCCGCGGTCAGGGCGACCTGTTCGGCAAAGAGCAGAGCGGCGTGGCGCTGCTCCGGTTCGCCGACCTGGAGCACGATCGCGACCTGCTCGAGGACGCGCGGGGGAAGGCGCGTCGCATCGTCGAGGAGGACTCCGAGCTCGAGCAGCCGCGCCACAAGGAGCTTCGTCACGAGCTCGAAGCGCGCTACGCGGCCCGAGAAGAGCTCTACAAGATCGGCTGATCGCGCGCGCGGGTCGCCCCGGTTTGCTCGGAGGCCACCCCCCCGCACACCTTGTCGCGCCATGAGCTACACGACGGTGGATGAGCTGCCCTCGAAGGTCGGCGAAGAAGTTCGACTCCGGGGGTGGGTGCGACGTTTCCGCTCGAGCGGGAAGATCTCGTTTCTGGTGCTGCGCGACGGCACCGGCGAGGTGCAGTGCGTCTTCGTCAAGAACGAAGTCTCCGAGGAGACGTGGGAGGGCCTCGCGGGGGCGGAGCACGAGGCGAGCGTGGTCGTCGAGGGCCAGGTCCGCGCCGACGAGCGCGCGCCGAGCGGCGTCGAGCTCACCGCGACCGGGTTCGGGCTCCTGGGTCCCGCGGGCGACTTCCCCATCCAGCCCAAGGAGCACGGGGTCGACTTCCTGCTCGAGAAGCGGCACCTGTGGCTTCGGAGCGCGCGTCAGATCGCGATCATGCAGATCCGTGATGAGATCATGCGGGCGATCCAGGATTTCCTCCACCACGAGGGATTCACGCGGGTCGACACGCCGATCCTGACCGGTGCGATCGGGGAGTCGGCCGGGACGCTGTTCGAGACAGAGTATTTCGATCTCGGGACGGCCTACCTCGCGCAGACCGGACAGCTCTACGTCGAGGCCGCGGCGGCGGCGTTGGGGAAGGTCTATTGCTTCGGCCCGACCTTCCGCGCCGAGAAGTCGAAGACCCGGCGCCACCTCACGGAGTTCTGGATGGTGGAGCCCGAGGCCGCGTGGCTCGATTCCGACGCGAACATGGAGCTCCAAGAGCGATTCGTGACGTGGATCATCAAGCGCGTGTTGTTCAACAAGCGCGAGCAGCTCGACGTCCTCGAGCGCGACGTCTCGAAGCTGGAGGCGATCGAGCCGCCGTTCGACCGCATGAGCTACAGCGAGGCCGTCGAGCTCCTGACCGCGAACGGCAGCGATGTCGAGTGGGGCTCGGATCTGGGCGCGACCGACGAAGCCCGGCTCGTCGAGGGACGCGAGAAGCCGCTCTTCGTATACGACTATCCGAAGGGCGCCAAGGCGTTCTACATGAAGGAGAACCCGGAGGACCCGCGCACGGTCAAGTGCAACGACATGCTGGCGCCCGAGGGCTATGGCGAGGTCATCGGCGGGAGCCAACGCGAAGACGACTACGACAGGCTGCTCGAGCGCATCCGCGAAGAGGGGCTCCCCGAGTCGTCCTACGACTGGTACCTCGATCTCCGCCGGCATGGGACGTTCACGCACAGCGGCTTCGGGCTGGGAGTGGAGCGCACCGTCACGTGGATCTGTGGGCTGGACCACCTTCGGGAGACGATCGCGTTCCCGAGGATGATGACGCGCATCACGCCATAGCCCGGACCCCCGCCGCGTCCCACGCGGCCACGCGCACGCCGCAGATCGACTCGCGCTCGGTCGCCGGAGGTGGATCGAGCGACGTCCACGACCCATCTTTCGTACAGAGCGGATGTCGCGTACGCGCGTCCCGACTCTTCCGCGGTAGAGGAAGTCGTCATGCAGAAGCCCACGTTCGTCGTCGCCCTCGTCGCGAGTTGTCTCGGTATGATCGGCTGCGGTCAGGAAGAGCCGCTGGTGCCCGGTCCGCCTGCCCCGACGGGTGTCGCCGCGGACATCTTCCTCCCGCAGGGCTTCACGATCGAGCCGTTCGCGACGCGGCTCACGCGTCCTCGCTCGCTCGCGCTGGGCGACGACGGAACCGTCTACGTCGGGACGTACTTCTTCACGCCCGGTGTGACGAGTCCCGTCTACGCCCTCATCGACGCCGACCGCGACTACGTGGTCGACCAGGTCAAGCAGATCCGAAACGGCTTCCGCACGCCGAACGGCGTCGACTACCACGACGGCTCGTTGTTCATCAGCGACGAGGATCTCGTCTGGCGGATCGACGACATCGAGTCGACGATCGACGACCCGCAGCCCTACCTCATCTACGACGGGCTCCCGTCGCGCGCGGAGACGGACGAGGCGACCGAGGTCGGTCACTTCTGGCGGTATCTGCGCTACGGACCGGACGACAAGGTCTACATCCCGGTCGGCACCCGGTGGTCGTTTCTCGTGGGGGCGCACACCGCGAACGACCTGGACGACGACTGGCGCTACTCGACGATCGTCCGCAT
>JAKSCH010000545.1 GCA_022360695.1 Gemmatimonadota bacterium | reverse complement strand
GCGAGCTCGCGCTCGAAGCCGAGGACCGGCCGGCCGGCCCGCTGCGGCGCGGGACGCCCACCGGCGCGGCCCCCGAGGGTGCCATGCCCGAGAACCCTGGCGCGGACCCCGTCCCGGGTCGCCTCGCCGGTCGGATCACGGCGACGCTCGGATCCGACGAGCTGACGGCGGACGAGGTGGCGATCCGTCTCGACGCGTCGATCGATCGCGTGCTGGTCGCGCTCGGGCGACTCGAGCTGGAAGGTTGGGTCCGACGCGGGGCCGGCGGGCGGTTCGCCGCCGTCGATCGATCGACCGCGGCGCGGCGGTGATCGACGCGCCGCGCTCCCCCGGCGCGGTCTCAGCTCCGCTCGAGCTCGGCCCGACGCTCGGGCCACCGCGCGCGCTGTACCTTCACTTCCCGTTCTGCGCGCACCGCTGCCATTACTGCGACTTCTCGGTCGCTCGCGCCGCCACGCCGCCGATCGGCGCCTGGCTTTCGGCGATCGAGACCGAGGCCGGTTGGTGGGCCGATCTCGCGCGGTGGGCGACGCCGATTCCGCTCGACACGCTCTTCATCGGCGGCGGCACGCCGTCGTTGTTGGGCGAAGACGGGATGGTGGAGCTCCGACGCCGTCTGGAACCGTGGTTCGCGATCACGAATCGGACGGAGTGGACGGTCGAGGCGAACCCGGCGTCGTTCGGTCGCGGACTGGCCGCGCGCTGGCGTGAGGTCGGCGTGAACCGGTTGAGCCTCGGCGTCCAGGCGCTCGACGATCGAGTCCTGGAGTGGCTCGGCCGGCTTCACGACCGGACGGCCGCGCTCGCCGCGCTCGACGCCGCGCGCGACGAGGGATTCCGGCGGATCAGCGTCGACCTGATGTTCGGACTTCCCGATACGGTCGAGCGCGACCTCGACGGCGAGCTCGACCAGCTCGAGGCGCTCGATCTGTCTCACGTGAGCCTGTACGGACTGACCGTCGAGCCGCGGACGCCCCTGGCGAAGTGGATCGAGCTCGGGCGTATCGATGCGCCGTCCGCGCGCCGGTACGCGCGCGAATATCGCGATGTCGCTCGACGGCTTACGCCGCTCGGCCTCGAGCATTACGAAGTGTCGAACTTCGCCCGACCCGGCCATCAGTGCGCCCACAACTGGTTCTACTGGAACCGGTCCCCCTATCTTGGGCTCGGCCCGTCGGCGCACGGATTCCTCCCGCCGTATCGTACCTGGAACGTCTTTCGTTGGGACCGGTATGAACGCGCGCTGCGCGCGGGGGAGCGACCCGTCGAGGGCTGGGAGCGTCTCGACGGCGACGATGAAGCGCTGGAACGGATCTGGTTGGGGCTTCGTACACACCGCGGTCTGGCCGCGGACGACGGCCCGACCGCGGTGCATGCGGCTCGTCTCGAGCGGTGGGGGCGCGAAGGCTGGGTGGAGCGATGCGGCGATCGCTGGATCGCGACGACCGAGGGGTGGCTGCGTATGGACTCCATGGTGGCGGAGCTGACAGGAGCCCGATGAGTCTGCCGACGCTGACAGAGCGAGAGCGCGCCGTGCTCGCCGCGGTCATCGATTCGTTCATCCGTACGGCATCTCCCGCCGGCTCTCGCACGATCGGCAAGGAATACGAGCTCGGCGTATCGGCCGCGACGATCCGCAACACGATGGCCGATCTCGAGACCAAGGGTCTGCTCACGCACCCGCATACCTCGGCCGGCCGTCTGCCCACGGATCTGGCCTACCGCTACTACGTCGATGGGTTGATGAGACGCGGCGGCATCTCGCCGCGCGAGCGGGTGGCGATCGAGCGGGAATTCGAGAGCTTCGAGGTCACCGGAGTCGAAGACCTGGTGAGCCAGGCCGCTCGGGTGCTCACGCTGCTCACGGGCGAGCTGGGTCTCGCGGTGGGGCCGATGCTGGCGACCGCGACGCTCGAGCGGCTCGAGTTGGTGCCGGTCTCGACCGAGAAAGCGCTCCTCATCCTGACGCTCGAGTCGGGCGTCGTACGGACGGTGTACGTCGACGTGCGCTCCTCGGTGCCGCGGGCGACGCTCGAGGCGGTGTCGACGGCGCTCAACGAGCGTCTCGCCGGCGAGACGTTGAGCGTGATCCAGGACACGTTGCACGAGCGGCTCGGTGACCTGCGATTCGACGATCGCGAGGCGGACGAGCTCATCAATATCTTCGTCCACAGCGGGCCCGACATCTTCGAGTGGGCGCTGCGCGAGCGGGAGGTCCATCTCGGTAGCTCCGTCGCGCTCTCCGAGCAGCCCGAATTCACGACCAGCGACCGGTTGCGCGACCTCATCCAGCTGACCGAGCGGCGCGAGCTGTTGGCCTCGGTTCTGGGTCAACGAGGGGAATCGGAGGGCCCGCAGATCACGATCGGAGCGGAGCACGGACAGCCGGAGCTGGATGAGCTGACCATCGTGACGGCGAACTACTCGGTAGGAAGCTTGCAGGGCACGGTAGGCGTGATCGGACCGACCCGCATGCCGTACGAGAAGGTCGTGTCCATCGTCGATTGGACGTCCGGTTTGTTGACCCGGCTCACGCCGTAGGCGAGCGAAGCGACACGGAAGTCCCTCGGGACGGATCGAAACATATATGGCCGACTACTACGAGCTCCTGGGCGTATCCCGCGATGCGGGCGCCGAAGAGATAAAGAAAGCGTATCGCAAGGCCGCGATGCGATACCACCCGGATCGCAACTCGGCGGACGACGCGGAGGAGCGCTTCAAGCAAGTCACCGAGGCGTGGGAGGTCCTGCGCGACCCGGAGAAGCGTCGGCTGTACGACCAGTACGGCGAAGCCGGGCTCAGGCGTGGCGCGGGCGGGGGACCCGGTTTCTCGGGCTTCGGGAGCTTCGCCGACGCGTTCGAAGTGTTCATGCGGGAGTTCGGGGGGGGCGGTCTCGGCGATCTGTTCGGCGGCGGGGCCCCGGCAGGCGAGCAGACGCGCCGCGGGTCGAGCCTGCGGGTGTCACTCGACATCACGCTCGAGGAAGCCGCGCGCGGCGTGAACAAGTCCGTTCGCGTCGCCGTGATGGACCCGTGCGAGCGGTGCGGCGCACGAGGGGCGGAGCCCGGGAGCGAGGCCACGCAATGCGCGACCTGCGCCGGTATGGGAGAGGTGCGCATGGTCCAGCGATCGATGCTGGGTCAGTTCGTCTCGGTTCGTCCATGTCCCGACTGCGGTGGGCAGGGCACGACCATCGAGACCCGGTGCCGGGACTGCGACGGCACGGGTCGGGTGCGGGCGGAGAAGACCGTCGACCTGGAGATCCCCGCCGGCATCTCGTCGGAGGACTATCTCAAGCTTCGCGAGCGGGGTAACGCGGGCCCGCGCGGCGGGCCCGTCGGTGATCTGATCGTACGCGTCGACATCGAGCCCGACCCCCGGTTCGAGCGACGTGGGGACGACCTCGTGCTCGAGCTACCCGTCACGTTCGCCCAGGCGGCGCTCGGGATCGATCTCGAGGTGCCGACCATCCTCGGGCAGGCGCGGTTGTCGGTGCCCGCGGGGATCCAGGCGGGGCAAGTGCTGCGGCTCCGCGGACAGGGGATGCCGCGGCTGCGCGCGAGCGGTCGGGGGGATCAGCTCGTCCGGGTGCACGTTTGGACCCCGATCGAAGTGTCGCGCGAGCAGCGCGCCGCGCTCGAGGCGCTGGCGGCCGTCGAAGATGCGCCGCCCGAGCCCGGGCGTAGCGAGGATCCCAGTTTCTGGGACCGCGTGAAAGCCGCGTTCACCGCCTAGTGTGGTGCATCAAACGTCCCTTGACCACCGAGGGTGGTGAGGCGCCCGCTCGCCAAGGAAGCGGCGGAAGAACTCCCCGGTAGGTCACGTCAGGCGCGGGTCGCGCCGTTCGAGGTCAGACCGTCCACCGCATCCCGCCCCAGGATCCAGATCCCGCCGCGCGCGAGTCGTGCGGGGCAGTCTCTCGTGTCACCGGCGTGGGCGAGCGCGCGGGCGAGCGCGGGAGCCTTGCGCCGGCCGGCGACGAGCACCACGACCAGTCGCGCGGAGGCGATCACCGCCGGGGTGATCGTGATGCGGTCGTACGGGGCGACGGGAGCTCTGCTCACGGTGACACGTCGGCTCGTCGTCAGCGCATCCGATCCCGGGAAGAGCGAGGCCGTATGGCCGTCTTCGCCGATGCCGAGAATCAGGAGATCCAGACGCTCGGGTAGCCGACGGCCGTAGTCGGCTGCGGCCGCCGACACGTCCTCGGCCTCGGCGGGCATCGCGTGGATCCGCCCCGGGGCGATGCTCACGTGGTCGAGCAGCGTCTCTCGCGCGAGCCGATAGTTGCTCGCGGGGTCGTCGAACGGGACGACCCGCTCGTCGGCGAAGAACACCTGGAGTCGGGGCCAAGCGACGGTGGGATCGCGCGCGAGCGCGCGGTACACCGGCCGGGGGGTCGAGCCGCCCGACAACGCGATCGACACCTCGCCGTGTACTCCCGGTCCTCCGAGCTTCCGCGCCAAGAACGCCGCCGCCGTGGCGGCGAACACTTCGGGATCGGCGATGATCTGGTAGCCGCCGCCCGCGGTGTGTCTCGCGAACAACGCCGCTACGGTCTCGTCGGTCACGGTCGTCGTCGGTTACCCTACGACCAGCGCTGCCGCGCGTTCCTCGAGGCCTTCGAGAAGCCGATCGAAGGGCGTGATGAATTTCGCCACCCCTTCGGCGAGCAGTTGGTCGGTGACCGCATCGAAATCGATGCCGGCCTCCGCGATCCGTCTCATCGTTTCGCGCGCCTCGTCCACTCCCTCCCGAACCGTGTCCGCCACCGTTCCATGATCGAGGAACGCGACGACCGTGCTCTCGGGCATCGTGTTGATGGTCAGGTCGCCGATCAGCGGCTCGACGTACTTGACGTCCGAGTAGGCGGCGTTCTTCGTGCTCGTGCTCGCCCACAACATTCGCTGCGGTTGAGCGCCCGCCTCGGCGAGGGCCCGCCAGCGGTCACCCTCGAGGCGGCGCTCGAACGACGCGTAGGCGAGCTTCGCGTTGGCCACGGCGGCCTGACCCAGTAACGATTCGGCAGCGAGCTTTTCGAGCTCCTCGTCGGCGAGCGAATCGATGCGACTCAGAAAGAAGCTCGCGACCGAGGCCATGTCGTCCACGCTCCGTCCGGCGTCCAACCGGGCCTCGAGCGCGTCGATGTACGCGTCGGCGACAGCGTCATAGGCGGCGATCGAAAAGAGCAGCGTGACGTTCACGTTCACGCCCTCGAAGAGCGCGTCCCGGATCGCGGGCACCCCGGCCGGCGTCCCGGGGATCTTGATCAGGACGTTGTCTCGATCCACCGCTTCGTACAGCCGCCGCGCCTCCGAGAGGGTGCCGTCGGTATCGTGGGCGAGATGCGGGGATACCTCGAGCGAGACGTATCCGTCGAGGCCGTCCGAATCCGACCACACGTCGTGGAGTACGTCGCACGCGCCCTGGACATCGGAGATCGTCAACCGATCGTAGATCTCGGTGACGCCGAGCCCTTCGGCGGAGAAGCGGGAGATGTCCTCGTTGTACTCGTCGCCCTGCGTGATCGCCTTGTGGAAGATGGCGGGATTGGACGTGACGCCACGCAGACCCTGCTCCGTCACCCGACGCGCCAGCTCACCGTCACGAAGCATCTCGCGGGTCAGGTTGTCCAACCAAAAGCTCTGACCGAAATCCCAAAGCCGCTGCAACGAGTTCATCCTACCCCTCTTTCCGAGAACCCTTGAAGACCCGTGCCGGAGAGCTACCGAGCGTACCGACTTTCGATCGCGACTACCTTGTCCAAACGTCGTCGATGACGCGGCTCGGCGGAGAAGCGTGCGGACAGGAACGCGGCCACGACGGCCCGAGCGAGCTCGATCCCGATGACCCGTTCGCCGATGCACAGCACGTTCATGTCGTCGTGATCGACCCCTTGCGCGGCCGAGTACGTGTCGTGACAGACGCCCGCGCGCACCCCGGGGACCTTGTTCGCCGCGATGCACACGCCGACGGCCGAGCCGCACACCAGGATGCCGCGCTCCACCTCGCCCGAGGCGACGCGACGCGCGACCGCGTGCGCGTAGTCCGGATAGTCGACGGACTCCGCGCCCTCGGTGCCGAGGTCCTCCACCTGGTGCCCCGCCGCTCGAAGCTCGGCCACCAACCGATCCTTGTACGAGACACCCGCGTGGTCCGACCCGAGCGCGAGCTTCATCAGCCGCGCGCGAGGTCGGTCGCGCGAGCCACGATCGCCTCGGTCGTCAACCCGTAGTCGCGATAGTTGTCCGTTCCCGATCCCGACTGGCCGAAGCGGTCGATCGCGATGACGTCGCCGGCGCTCCCGATCCACTCCCGCCACCCCAACGAGGCCCCCGCCTCGACCGCGAGCCGCGGGACGCCGTCGGGGAGGACCGACGCGCGATGGCTCGCCGGCTGGTCGCGGAACAGCTCCCAGCTCGGGAAGGAGACGACGCGGGCGTCGACGCCTCGCGTCGCCAGTTCTTTTTGCGCGCCGAGCGCCAGCTCGACTTCGGAGCCGCTCGCGATCAGCACGAGCGCAGGACCGTCACCGGCCTCGGGACTCAGCACGTACGCCCCGCGCGCGAGCCCATCCTCGGCCGGCCGGTCGGTCCCGGGGAGCACGGGGAGCTTCTGGCGCGTCAGCACGAGCAAGGTCGGCCCATCGCGCCGCTCGATCGCGATCCGCCACGCGGTCGCCACCTCGTTCGCGTCGGCCGGTCGGAGCGTAACCACCCCGGGCATCGCGCGGAACGACGCGAGATGCTCGATGGGTTGGTGCGTCGGGCCATCGGCCCCGAGCCCGATCGAGTCGTGGGTGAGCACGTAGATCGCGGGGACCCCCATGAGCGCGGCGAGGCGGATCGCCGGTCGCGCGTAATCGCTGAAGATGAAGAACGTCGCGACGTACGGTCGAACGCCGCCGTGCAGGGCGAGACCGTTCGCGGCCGAGCCCATGACGTGCTCACGGATGCCCCACCGGAGGTTGCGACCCGTCCTCGACGCCCGCGAGAAGTCCTCGGAGTCGATGAGCGTGTTGTTCGAGCCCGTGAGATCGGCGCTCCCCCCGACCAGCTCGGGGATCGCGAGCGCCAGCGGCCGGAGAACCGCGCCCGAGGCCGCTCGCGTCGCGATCGGGCCGTCGGCGGGCGAGAAGGTCGGGAGCGCGTCGGCCCAGCCCGAGGGCGGGGTGCCGTCGATGCGACGCTCGAGCTCCGCGGCGAGCTCGGGGTGCTCGGCGCGGTAGCGGTCGAACCGCTCGCGCCATTCCCCGGCCAGCGCCTCGCCGCGCTGGACCTGCGCGCCCATGTGGTCACGCACGTCGTCGGGGACCAGGAACGTCGGTTCGGCGGGCCACCCGTACGTTTCCTTCGTGAGCCGGATCTCATCCTCCCCGAGGGGAGAGCCGTGTGCGGCGGCCGTGTCCTGCTTGTTGGGTGAGCCGTAGCCGATGTGCGAGCGAACGATGATCAGCGACGGTCGGTCCGTCTCGGCCCGCGCCGCTTCGAGACACGCATCGATCGTCTCGAGGTCGTTCGCATCGGGAGCGTTCTGCACGTGCCAGCCGAGGGCCTCGAACCGTCCGGCCACGTCCTCGGAGAAGGTGATGTCGACGCTTCCATCGATCGTGATCTTGTTGTCGTCGTACAGCCAGATGAGCTTGCCGAGTCCGAGGTGGCCGGCGAGCGACGCGGCCTCCGACGACACACCTTCCATCAGGTCGCCGTCGCTACAGATCACGTAGGTATGGTGATCGACGATCTCGTGACCGGGACGATTGAAGATCGCGGCGAGGTGCGTCTCCGCGATCGCGAACCCGACCGAGTTCGCGACGCCCTGGCCCAGCGGACCCGTCGTGGTCTCGACGCCCGCCGTCACGAAGTTCTCCGGGTGTCCCGGCGTGAGGCTGCCGGCCCGACGGAAACGCTGCAGCTCCTCCATCGGCAGGTCGAATCCGGTCAAGTGCATGGCGGCGTACTGTAGAATCGACGCGTGTCCGGCGGACAAGATGAACCGGTCGCGATCGAACCAGCTCGGGTCGCGCGGGTCGTACCGCATGTGGCGCATCCAGAGCGTGTACGCGATCGGCGCCAGCGCCATCGCCGTACCCGGGTGCCCCGAGCCGGCGTTTTGAACCGCATCCATCGCCAGCGTGCGGATCGTGTCGATCGATCGCGTCTCGATCGGCTGCGACGCCCAGGCCTCGCGCCCCTCGGTCATCGGCTCGGTCATCGTCGTTTCGCTCACTGGCTCCTCGCTCCCTGAGTTCTCATCCGTCCGGCTCGTCGTCCGTCGAGCTCGGCAATGTCTCCACGATTCGATTCGTGGCGTGCAACACCGCGCGCGCGGCTGCGGTGACAGGATCGTCTTGAATGGGCACACACCCGATGAGCTTCCGGGGGGCGTCTTCGAGCGTACGGACGCAGACGAGCATCACCGCGGAGTCGAACGCCAGCATCCGTTTCGCTCCGACGAGCGCGAACCGATCGGTACCACCGGTGAGCCCGGCGATCGCGTCGAGCGTCGCCTCCGCCGCGCAACGCAGCACCATGGCTTCCTCCCCGACCGCTTCGCGCGCCCCCTCGGCGCGTTCCGCTCCGCGCTCGAGCGCGACCCGGACGATCGCGTTCGAGCCGCGATCGGTCTCGATCAGCTTCGGTCGTCCCCACGCACCACGGGGCGAGGGCTTCGCTTCGTCGTGATCGGGGGGAGCGTCGGCGTCGGAGCCGCTTGGGAGCGGCTCTCCGGAACCTGGCGAAGGACGATCCCGCTCCGGGTTCGTCATCCCCTCGCTGACCGGGGTCGATGGGTTGGGTTCAGGGTCGCCTGCTCCGCGGCCGGAACGCGCGTGGGTCGAGAAGCTCGTTCGCTTCGGACGTCGCGAAGATAGGTCGCGAGCCGTTGGCGGAAAAGCCTGCGCGAGCGCGAGATATCACCGCGGTGGCGACCGATGACGAAGGGCGCATACGTTCTCGCTGTGAACAGCCGCACCCACGGATCTTCCGCTC
>JAKSCH010000015.1 GCA_022360695.1 Gemmatimonadota bacterium | reverse complement strand
TCGGAGCCGGGCGGGAGCGGGCGGTTGGGTCGAACGCTCGACGAGGCACTCCGGGACATCTCCCTCGCGGGTCGCACGCTGCGCAGAGCGCCGGGGTTCGCCTTCGTGACGATCGTCACGCTGGCGCTCGCGATCGGCGCGAACACGGCGATCTTCAGCGTGGTCGATACGGTGCTGCTCGATCCGCTCGACTATCCGGCTTCGGATCGACTCGTCGCCATCTACTCGTCCGCCCCGGGATCCGACCTCCCGGACGAGTTCGGTCCGGCGCCGGAGTTCTATCTCCAGTACCAGGACGCCGAGCTCCTCGATGGCGTGGGGATCTTCCGCCAGTCCCAGACGACGGCGCGCTGGGCCGATCAGATCGATCGACTCTTCGTCACCCAGGCGAGTCCGAGCGTGTTCACCACGCTCGGCGCGACACCGGCGCTCGGACGTCTGCCCACACCCGAAGACGACCCGGGGAGCATCGCGGTGATCAGCCACGGGTTGTGGGAGACGTGGTTCGGTTCGGACCCCGAGGTGATCGGTCACTCGTTCGAGGTGTCGGGACGGATGCGAACGATCGTGGGTGTGATGAAGCCCGATTTCCGATTCCCCGAACAACGCGTCACCGTGTGGATCCACCAGGAGCTCACCGACGAGGCGGAGCTCCGACCGGGCGACTTCGGGGGCAGCTACCTCCTCGCGCGGTTGGCCCCCGCAGCCGAGCTGAGCGCGGTGGAAGCCGAGTTGACCCTGCTCGCCAGCCGCTTGCCGGATCGATTCGGCGGCTCCCAGCCGTACCGCGATATCATCGAGAAGCACCGCCCGGTCATCCGTAGCCTGGAGACCCAGTTGGTCGGCGACGTGGCCGGCCCGCTGTGGTTGCTCCTCGGCACGGTCGCGATCGTTCTGCTCATCGCGTGCACCAATGTCGCGAACCTGTTTTCGGTCCGAGCCGAGAGCCGACGCCGCGACTTCGACGTCCGGCAGGCGCTCGGGGCCGGCCGCGGGCGGCTGGTTCGCTCGCAGATGACGGAGGCGGTCGTGCTCGCCGCGCTGGGCGGCGCCGCAGGCGTGCTCATCGCCTGGGTGAGCTTGCCGCTCCTGGTGCGCTTCGCCCCCGAGAACATCCCCAACCTGGATACGGCGCGTCTGGATGGTACCGCGCTTCTCTTCTCGAGTGGGCTGGCGCTGCTCACGGCGTTCGTCTTTGGTCTCGCCCCCTCCATCCGCTTCTCGCGGCCACGCGTGGTCGGCGCGTTGGGCCAGCGTGGCGGGGTCGGCGAGCGACGGCGTGGCTGGGGCCGAGACGCGCTCGTGCTCGTCCAAACCGCGTCCGCGCTGGTGCTCTTGGTCGGCTCGGGGCTGCTCATGCGAAGCTTCCTCGCGCTCACGAGCGTGGACCCCGGCTACGACACGCGGGACATCTTCAGCTTCCAGGTCGCCCCGCAGCGCGACGAGCTGGTCGATGGACCGAGCTACGCGCAGTTCCACCAAGGGTTCATGGAGCGGGTCGCCGCCCTGCCCGGCGTCGACGCCGTCGGGCTCACCAACTGGCTCCCGTTGGATGAGGGCGCCGGCCAACGCTCGTTCACGACCGAGCAATCGCAAGTCAGCGGGGATCGGCTGCCACCGGTGCGCCTGACCATGGTGGGTGGCGAGTTCTTCGCTGCGATGGGGATTGCGCTCGAGCGAGGCCGGACGTTCGACAGCTCCGATCACCAGGTCGGGTCCGGGACCGCGATCGTGGGCGCGCGGACCGCGCGGCAGCTATGGCCGGGCGAGGATCCGCTCGGCCAGCGACTGAGCCACGACGACGGGAGGAACTGGGCCACCGTGGTCGGGGTGGTCGAAGACATCTTCGTCGAAGACTTCCGGGCGCCTGAGCGCGATCCGATGGTCTATCTCCCGATGGTCGGTCCGGACGCGAGGAGCTGGGGCGTCGGGTCACCCGCGTACGTGGTCCGCACGGAACGCGCCGATGTGATCGCGCCCGACATCCGAGCGCTCATGCGCGAGCACGTCCCCGAGTCGCCCATGTACCGGATCTTCACCATGGAGGCGCTCGCGCAGCGCTCGATGGCGCAGCTCTCGTTCACGATGCTCATGCTGGCGATCGCCTCGGGCCTGGCGTTGGTGCTCGGCGCGGTGGGTCTCTACGGAGTGCTCTCGTACGTGGTCTCGACACGAAATCGAGAAATCGCCGTACGGATGGCCGTGGGTGCTCGAGATCGGACGGTGCGACGCATGGTGGTCCTACAGGGCGCGCGGCTTACCGCGCTCGGTGTCTTGGCCGGCCTGGTCGCGGCGCTGTTTCTCACGCGCGCGCTCGAGTCGCTGCTGTTCGGGGTCGGTTCGATGGATGCCACCACGTTCGCGGCCATGTCCGGGCTGATGCTCCTGGTCGCGCTGCTCGCGAGCTATCTACCCGCGCGGCGAGCCTCGCTGGTGGATCCGATGGAAGCGCTACGATCGGAGTGAGTGTCGAATGAGAGGTCGCTGCACGCTGACACGGGGCGTCGCGAGGGACGGACGTCCACCGCCGGGCACCCGGCGTACAGGACGTCTGGGGCTGATCGCCGTCGTCGCGACCGCGCCCCTCCTCACGACGGGCTGCAACCCGGGCGCCGCCGAGGCGCGCGAGTTGGACGTGGCCTGCTCCGACGGGGACGCGACGGCGTGCAACCGGCTCGGTTGGCGGGTACGGCAGGGAGAGCAAGTGCTCGCGGACTGGCGCCGCGCCGCCGCCCTGTTCGAGCGGGCGTGCGACGGCGGCGAGGCCGAGGGGTGCGTTCGGCTCGCACGGTTGCGCTTGCACCGGTCGGCCGAGGGACGCGGCATCACGCCCGACACGGCGTCCGCGGTGGATCTCTTTCAGCGAGGGTGCGCCGCGGGGGCGGCCGTCGGCTGCACCGATCTCGCCACGCTCCACATCGACCGTACGGAAGCCGACACGACCGGCACCACCGATCTCTACGGGCTCGCGGCTCCGCTCTACGAGCGCGCGTGCGACGAAGGCGATCTGAAGGGCTGCACGCTGCTCGGCACGCTCCACGACGCCGGTCACGGCGTCGAGACCGACGTCGTCCGCGCCGCAGCGCTTCACCGACGAGCTTGCGATGGAGGCTCGCTCCTCGGGTGCGCCCACTTCGGGAGATCGCTCGAGCTCGGGAGCGGCGTCGAAGCCGACATCGCGCGCGCGGCCGGCTTGTATGAGCGGGCGTGTGAGGAGGAGATGACCGGCTGCTTCCGGTTGGCCGGTCTCCACCGGCGCGGCGCCGGCGTGGAGCAGGACATCGAGCGCGCCGCCGAGCTGTTCGATCAAGCGTGCGACGGTACCGTGCGGCGCGACGAGGGATCGCCGCCGGTGGCGGAGAGCTGTTTCCGCATCGCCGAGATGATCGTGGACGGGGAGATCGATCGTCCGCTGTGGAGGGCGTCGTCGTACTTCCGGGCCGCGTGCCGCCTCGGCTACGACGACGCGTGCGGTAGATCGTGACGCGCGCCGTGGACATGCCCCACCCCACGCCCGTGGCGGCGGCCCCGAGCCGGGGCGAGCCGATCGTGGCGGCCCGCGACCTCGTCAAACGCTATGGCGACGTCGTCGCGCTCGACGGCGTCAGCTTCGGCATCTACGACGGCATCACGGGGATCCTGGGCGAGAACGGCGCCGGCAAGAGCACGGCGATCAAGATCTTCCTCGGGTTGCTCGAGCCGACATCGGGCACAGCCATCGTCCTCGGAGAGGACGCGTCGACGAACGTCGAGGTGCGCGGCAAGCTCGGCTACATGCCGGAGCACGATTGCCTCCCCACGACCGTGACCGCCGCCGAGTTCCTCACGCACATGGCGGAGGTCACCGGGCTTCCCCCGCTGCGAGCGCGCACGCGAGCCGCGGACACGCTTCGACACGTCGGGTTGTTCGAAGAGCGCTACCGGGCGATCGGCGGATACTCGACGGGGATGAAGCAGCGCGTGAAGCTCGCCCAAGCGCTGGTCCACGACCCGCGGATGGTTTTCCTCGATGAGCCGACGGCCGGCCTCGATCCCGCCGGACGCGAGGAGATGCTCGACTTGGTGCGGAAGACCCACCGGGAGTTCGGGATCAGCATCCTGTTCTCCTCGCACCTGATGTCGGACGTCGAGCGCACGTGCGATCGCATCGTCGTGCTTCAAGGTGGCGCGCTCGTCCAGGCCGGCGAGGTCAGCGATCTCACGAGCGAGACCGAGTCGGTCTTCATCGAGGTCGACGCGAATCAAGACGCGCTGCTGACGGAGCTCGAGGCGCGTGGGGTCGAAGCGACGGTCGCGGCCGGCGGGATCCACGTCGAGAACGCCGACGCGGCCGCGTACGATCGGATCCGCGACGCGATCGTAGCGGCCGAGGCGCCGCTACGCCGGCTCGCCCCGCAGCGACGCGCCCTGACCGAGCTGTTCACGCCGGAGGATCCGCCGATGGCGACCGAGGTCGCTTCATGACCGGCCCGAGCGTCGCGACGGGAGATGCCGTCGGGCGGGGAGATGGCACCGTCTTCGACATCGGGTACCAACGATACGATGGTCCCCGAGAGGGCCGCGGTCGCGCTCGTCTCGCCGTGTTCAAGGATGGCGTGCGGATGGCCCTCGGGTGGGGACGCGGCGGACGCGCCAAGATCCTCCCGTGGTCGTTCATCGGGGTGATGGTGTTGATCGGGTTCATCCTCGCGCTGGTCGCGGGCGCCGCCCTGTTGTTCGGCGGTCCGGACGCGGTCGAGCAAATCCCATCGCACTCGGACTTCTACGGGATCACGTCGATCTTCATCCTCGTGTTCGCGGCCGTCGTCGCACCCGAGCTCCTGTGTCCCGACCGCCGCAACGGCGTGATCAACCTCTATCTGGTCCGCCCCCTGACAGGATCCGACTACATCCTGGCGCGATGGGTCGCGTTCCTCGTCGTGTCGCTGATCGTCGCGTGGCTCCCGCAGTTCGTGCTCCTGATCGGCCGTGTGATGGGCAACCCGGACCCGGCGGCGTACCTCAGGGACAACTGGCTCGATCTGCCGCGCATCCTGGCGGCGGGGGCGGCCATCGCCCTGTTCACGACCACGCTGGCCATGCTGGTCGCGGCGTTCGCGAGCCGGCGAGCCTACGCGGCGGTGTTTCTCGTCGGGCTGTTCGCCGTCACGGCGCCCTTCACGGCCGCGCTCTCCGCGGAAGTCGAAGGGACGGTCGGACAGTGGATCGGGCTGTTCACGCTGAGCAACATCCCGGTCCACGTGAACGACATCATCTTCGGCGAAGTCAGCGAGGTCACGGGCTCCTCTCCGACGAGCGAGCTCTCCGCGACGATCCTCGTGAGCTGGTACCTGCTCTGGGTCGTCGTACCGGGGGTCATCCTGTGGGCGCGCTACCGGAAGTTGACCCCATGACGGGCGGAGCGCCGATGATCCGGGTGGACGGCGTCTCGCGCTGGTTCGGGAACGTCGTCGCGGTGAGCGACGTCACGTTCGACGTCGCGCCTGGCGTGACGGGTCTGCTCGGACCGAACGGAGCCGGCAAGACGACGCTGCTTCGGATGATGACCGGGCTCGCGGACGTCTCGGACGGAGCGGTCACGATGTTCGGCGAGCCCGTGCGCGACAACCCGCCGCTCTACGGTCGTATCGGCGTGATGTCCGAGCACGAGACGGTCTACGGGTTCATGAAGGGGCGCGAGTTCGTCCGGATGATGGGTCGGCTTCGGGGCGTGTCCGATCTCGACGCCGCCGTCGAGCGTGCGATCGAGCTCGTCGGGCTGGAGCACGCCGCTCACCTGCCGATGGGCACGTACTCGCGCGGGATGCGTCAGCGCATGCGTCTCGCGGGGGTGCTGGTGCATGACCCCGAGGTGCTCATCCTCGACGAGCCTCTGAACGGGGCGGATCCGCGGCAGCGGGTGCAATTCCAAGATCTGCTTCGTCGGCTGGCCGAGGGCGGGCGGACGATCTTGCTCTCGTCGCACATCCTCGAGGAGGTCGAGCAGGTGGCCGACACCGTGCTGCTCATCGTCAACGGTAAGCTCGCCGCTTCGGGCGGATTCCGGGCGATCCGAGCCGCGCTCGATCAGCGTCCGTATCACGTGCGCGTCGTGGCGGACGCCCCCCGCGAGCTGGCGGCCGAAGTGGTTCGGCTGCCCTCGGTCGACGCGGTCAACGTCGACCCGGACGGCGCCCTGATCTTGTTGAGCCGCAACGTGCGCGACCTACAGATCGAGCTCCCTCGCCTGGCCCAACGAGCGTCGATCGGTCTCCGTCGCGTCGAGCCGCTCGACGACTCGCTCGAGAGCGTGTTCGGCTACCTGGTGGAGCACTGACGATGAGCGCCGTGTTTTCGCTCACGCTCCGCCAGCTCACGGGCAGATGGCGCCTCGTCATCATGTCGGTGTTGGCGACGATGCCGGTGATCTTCACCGCGCTGGTCGTCCGCTCGGATTCCGCCCCGTTCGTGTCCGCGTTCGAGACGGTCGTGCTGAGCACGATGCTGGCGGGATCGATCGCGCCCTTGATCGTCGTATCGATCGCGAGCGTGGCGTTCGGCAACGAGGTCGATGATCGAACGCTCGCGAACCTCACCCTCTCGCCCCTCCCGCGGTGGCAGATCGTCGGCCCCAAGCTCGCCGCGGCCGTCGCCGTGGCCGCTCCGTTCGTCGTCGGCAGCGCCTTCCTGACGAGCTTCTTCGCCTTCAATCGCGACGCGACCGCGATCGCGGCCGTCACGACATCGGCGTTCGTCGGCGTGTTGATGTACGCCTCGCTCTTCGTCTGGCTCGGTCTCATGACCAAGCAAGCGATTGCCGTCGGTCTCGTGTACATCGTGCTTTGGGAAGGGTTCTTCTCGGGCTACGTCTCGGGGATCCGGTTCTTGAGCATCCGTCATTACGCCGCGGCGCTGATGCACGGTCTCGATCCCCGCCGCTTCGTCGATGACGCGCATGTGGGGCTCGGGGTCGCCATCGCCGTGGCGGTCGTCGTGTTCGCGGTCTTCGTGCTCCTCTCGATCCGCAAGCTCCGGCGGATGGACGTGCCCTAGTGTGGTGCATCAAACGTCCCTTGACCACCGAGGGTGGTGAGGCGCCCGCTCGCCAAGGCGCGAGAACGAAGGCGTAGCCATAGCTACGTCGAGATCGAGCAACGCCGGCGAGCGGGATGCATCGCCGCCCGAACCGGAGCGAGCGCAGCGAGCGGAGCTCGGCGCCAGCCCATGGCAAGGGACGTTTGATGCACCACACTAGCCCGGCCTGCCTCGCGGATCCGTGAGACGATCCGCGCCAAATCTGCACATCCCTGGGTGGAGCCCGACGGTGATCGGGCCGTGCCTACCACCAAGAGGGAGCTATGCGAGCTCGTCATTCGGGGGGCCGGCGGTACGTCCCGGCCATCGTAGCCTTGATCTGTGTGGCCGGTTGCGCCCCGCCATCGCCCGACGAAATCGTCATCGAAGGACGCACCGAGTTCATCATCGACCTGGAGAACTGGACCGAGTGGGAGACCGGTGCGGACGAGGTTCGCGAGGAGCGCATCGCCTTCGAGCCCGCCACCGCCACAGAGGCTGTCGCGTCCGCTTCGCTGTCGGCCGCGGGCGGAGCGGTCGCCGCCGAAGGCGAGACCGCGGCCGAAGGCGAGGAAGCCGCGGAAGAGAGCGAGGAGATCGAGGAGCCTCAGGGACCTCGGACCACCAACGTCATGTTCGAGCTTCTCATCCGCTTCAACGGCGCGGGGGATCCGCTCCCCGGCATCACGGCGGACATCCTGCACCGGGATCCGTTCGGTCGAGAGAAGGCTCGCCAGCTCGAATGGGTGGACACCTCGGGGATGCGACGCGGTGAGCCACGGCAGTTCTCGTTCGAGCTCGAGATCGACGACTTCGAAACCGGGGACGTGTTCGCGGTCGAGCTCCGCTCCTACGTCCCACCCGAGGAGCGCGGCGAGTATCGCGAGTTCAGCGAGGCAACCCCGTAGGACGCGTAGCCGTTGTCGCCCTCGGACCACAGCGCAACGGTTTCCGATCGCCCTCCCCTAAAAACCGTCGTCGGGGGCGGTGTCGGGATTTGCGATGGCCCGGCGATCGCCGAACGGCGCCGAGCTTTCAAGTCCCTCGGAGACAAAGGGTTGAGGAAAAGCGCGCCCGAGGGCCGGTTCGAGGAACCGACGGCGGATCGGCTCTCGCAGGTTGCACGACCTCGCTCGCACACGGCTTGCCTCGACGGACCCCGGTTTCGACTGGAGCAGTCGTGTTTCTCGTGGTCGGAGGAGTCGCATGTACGTCAAGCCGGAACTCACGGAGTTCGGGGCGCTGCGCGACCTCACGCAGGTCGGCATGGAGGAGTTCATCAACCCGTGCAAGTACCTCCCGAACGATGCGGATGAGACGTTCAATCCCCGTTGCAATCGCTCGTAGGTGACGCGACCGGCGGTCGGGCCTCGGGCCCGCCGCCTCGGTCCGTTCGCCCCCCGTCAGTTCGCCAGGATCTCCAACAACCGCTCGTTGTCCGCGTGCGGTAGGAACGTATCGAACTCGACGAAGTACCCTTCCGGGTCGTAGCCGACGAAGGCTCGGTAGCGAGGGTTCCCGGTCTCGATCGTATCGGATCTCAGCTCGAACGCGCCGTCCCGTGCGTGCTCGAACCAGTCGTCCAGCTGGTCGGTCCACAGGGACACCGTGACCGCTTTGTCGTCCGTGAACGAGTGCATGCCACGCGTCTCATCGACGAGCCCGACGAAGCCGGTCGGCGATGTCTGGTAGATCTTGGTCCAGCCCTGGTCCGCGATCATCTCGAGCCCGATCCTCTCTTCCCAGAACCGCTGCATCGCGCCGAGATCGCGATAGTAGAGCCACAAGACCGATGCCTTGAAGCCGAGCCCGGCGGGGACCCGCGAGTCGGCGCCGTCCGCCAGGACCGTCTCGGCGCGATCGAGCACCGGGAGGAAACGCTCGTTCTCGGCATGCGGATTGAACCGCTCGAACTCGAGGAAGTAGCCCTCGGGATCCAAGATGACGAACCCGTCGTGCGCGCTCCCGTCGCGAGGCGTGTATTCGTTCCGTGTGGCGACATCCGTCCCCGACAAGTACTCCCACCAGGCATCGAGTTGGTCGGTGACGAGCGCCAAGGCGACAGTCTTCGGCTCCTCGGAGGAGTGCATGCCCATCTCCTCGTCGACGAGCGTGAGATACGACGAGCCCGCGATGTGGAGGATCTTGGCGAACCCGTAGTCCGCCGCGACATGGAGCCCGAGCGTACCGGTGTAGAACTCGGTGGCCGCCTCGAGATCGGCGTAGTACCAGAACGCGTTGTTCGCGGTGATGCCGAGATCGACCGCGGCCGGGACCGGCGAGGGCTCTTCGGCCTCGTCCGAATCGCCGGAGGCCCCGCACGCGATGAAACCCACGGCCACCAGACCGACATGTACCAAGCGAGCGCTCATCGTCCCTCTCCGTTGCCAAGGGGTGGTCGAAGCACGACGACACGGTCGTCCGAAGATCGCGATCGCTCTCGGCCATCGCGGCTGCTCGTGACAACGTAGATCCACTCGGCCGGACCCACGAGGCATCTCACGCGACCCCCGCCCCGAGCGGTTCTCGATCGGGCTCGACCCAGGTACGCTTGGCCGTGTCGCTGGCGAGCAGCTCCTTCGAGTAGTAGCGGTTCAAGACCTTCGCCTCCGACAGCTCGCGGTGGGCCTCGCAGAATGCGTTCGAGTCCTCGGCCGGCTCGGCCGCGTCGTGACACGCGTTCGCGATCAACGTGAGAAACGCACGGGTGATCGTCTCATGGTACCCGACCTCGATGTGCTCCGGGTGCGCCGCGTTGTGCGCTCGTAGACCGACCCGCATCCGTCGCAACGCTTCGTCGAACGGGTACGCGCGGACGTACAGATAGCCCATCCGCAGGTGAGCGCGATGATCGAACAGCGTCGGATCCAGGGTACCGTCCTCGAATTGCGCACGTAGCTCGCTGTCCGTCATCCTATCCTCATGAAATGGGTTCTGATCGCTTTCGGCATCTTGGTCGCGTTTCTCTTGGCGCAGATGCTCCTGCTCGCGTTCGCGATCGCGCGCGTCGATCGACAGACTGAAGGTCTCGGGTACTTCGGGCTCCCTCCGGCCGAGCGCGACGCGTTCAAGGCCGAGCTCCGGCGCCAGACGCGACGGCTGGCGCCCGCCCTCGCGCTGCTCCGCCTGCGTGCGCTGCCATTCGACAAGGCGAGCTTCGAGAGCGAAGGCCTCGCCGGACCACGCGGATCTTGCAGCGAAGATAGCTTCGCGGCCGCGCGTGCGTATGCGGCCGCGCCGGAGGACATCTTCGTCGCGACGCAGATGAAGTGTGGCACGACGTGGATGCAGCATCTCGTGTATCAAGTCCTCACCCGCGGCCGCGGCGACTTGGTCGGACGGGGGACGGCGCTGTACGCGGTCTCGCCCTGGCTGGAGGCCCGGATGAGCGTGTCGCTCGAAGAAGCGCCACTGCTCGGGGAGGAGCGACCCTCGCGCGTGATCAAGACGCACCTTCCCCGCGAACACTGCCCGTTCGTCGACGAAGCTCGGTACATCTACGTGGCGCGACACCCGGTCTCGTGCTTCGCGAGCACGCTCGACTTTCTACGCGCGAACGTGGGCCCGCTGCGTCTCGATCCGGCCTCGGTCGAATCATGGTTCGCGTCTCCTGAGATGTGGTGGGGTCCCTGGCCTCGACACGTGAGCGGGTGGTGGACGGAGTCCCAGCGCGCCACCAACGTGTTGTTCGTTCGATTCGAAGACATGAAGAACGATCTGGCGAAGACGGTCGTCACCGTGGCGGACTTTCTCGGGATGCAGCCGCTGACGGATGAGGAACGGAGCGCGATCGTCGGCAAGTGCGACTTCGGCTACATGAGCGTCCACGCGGCGACGTTCGAGATGCATCCGCCCCATCTCTTCAACGTGGACGGACCGATGTTCGTCCGCGGGACGGTCGATCGACATCGTGACGTCGATTCGGCGGCGGGCGAGCGAATCCTGTCATGGTGCCGCTCGGAGATGGCCGAGGGGCCCCCATCGCTCGAAGTGTTGTACCCGAGCGCATAGGTCACTCGTCGGCGCGCTCCACGCGTACATCGAGACCCGTTTCCGGATCGTAGCGCACCCGGACCGACCAGGGTCGACAACACACCTCGCAATCCTCGACGTACTCTTGAATCTCGCCGCCGCCCGGGTCGAGGAGGTGCTCGATGGTCTCGCCGCAGTACGGACAGATGACCTCGGACGACTCGATCGGTCCCAACGCGTCCTCGCTACCCGACCGACAAGGTCTGGCGGATGCGCTCGATCTCGCGCGGCCGAACGCGGCAACACCCTCCGACCCCCACGGCGCCGGCGGCCCGCCACCTCGGGATGATCGACCCCCACCCGGTCGGCTCGGGCGGCGTTTCCCATCCCTTCGTCGTCGCGTCGTACCGACCGCCGGAATTCGGATATACGAGGATCGGTTTGTCCGTCGCGGCCCGGATCTCTCGCACCAACCCTTCGACGTGGGCCGGTGCGGTGCAGTTGACCCCGATCGCCGCCAGGTTGGGCACCGCGTCGAGCTCGCGCGCCAGATCCGCGATGGGAGTTCCATCGCAGATCCGCAGGTCGTCCGAACAGCTGAAGCTGATCCAGGCCGTCTCGCCCGGCGACTCGACGAGCAGATCGCGCAGGACGAGCGCTTCGACGGCCGAGGGGATCGTCTCCCACGCGGTGAGGTCCGCACCGCCGTCGAGGACGGCGCGCCAGCGCGGCTCGTGAAACGTCCGTAGCTCCGCCGCGGAGCGACGGTAGTCCCCGCGGTACTCGGAGCCATCCGCCAGGAACGCGCCGTACGGGCCGAAGCTGTTCGCGACGAGTGGACGCCTGCGGACGGGGTCGACCCCCGCCCCGGTCCAGAACTCGTCGCGGGCCTCGACCGCGAGACGGACGGCGAGCTCGAGCAACGACGCCGCCTCGACTCGCCCGAGCCCCCTCCGGGCGAACCCCTCGAAACTCGCCTGGTAGGTCGCCGTGGCGATACAGTCGGCGCCGGCGTTCAGGTAGCTCGTATGAACACGGCGGATCGCGTCCGGATCTTCGAGCAGCAGCTTCGCCGACCACAGGGTGTCGTTCAGATCGGCGCCGCGTGCTTCGAGCTCGGTCGCCAACCCGCCGTCGAGCACGATGAACCCCTGCCCTTCGATGAGTCGGCCCAGCGGGTCCGAGCCGGCGCTCACTCCCGTCTCGCGCGTCGCGCGGGAGACAGGCTCGCGGTGATCTCGAGCCGTGGCGATGCGACGTGACGCCGCTGCGCGGCGGCCCGCCGGTGGGTCAGGCCGTGGCCGGCTCCGACTTGCCGGTGCCCAGGATGTGGTGCGCGACGCGGTTCGGGTGTCCGTCGTTGAGGACGGTCACATCCTGGAACCCCGCGTCCTCGAACCATCCCAAGGCCACCTCGAGAGGAATCGTCCAGTTGTACCACGGCATCAGCACGTCGAGCATGCCGATGATCGTGCCCCAGTACGGTTTCTTCAAGAGGTTCTTGACGATGTTCTTCGCGCGCATCTCGAGCGGGATGACGGGGTGCCACTTGCGCGTCGCGATCGCTCGCACGAGCTGTATCCGTTCTTCCGCCGAGTCCATGTTGAAGAACGCGCGTCGGTATCCGTGGATCAGCGGCGTGTTGTGGAGGCCCTCGGGCGAGTAGACCATGATGTACATCGAGCCGCCCGGCTTGACCGTTCTCGCCGCGCTCATGTACGCCGCCCGTGGATCGTGCGTATGGTGCGCCACGCCCCACAGGTTCGTGTAGTCGAAGGCCGCCTCCAGATCGGGATACGTCTGGCAAAGCTCGAGGATATTGGCCTTGAACACCTGGTCGTTGAAGCGACGCACGCTCTCGAGCGCGTGCTCCGAGATATCGACCGAAACGACCTCGCTCGCCCCGAGTCGCTGCATGACACGGGTCCAGCGGCCCATGCCACAGCCCACGTCGATGCACCGTTTCCCATCGATGAGCGTCGGGTCCACGTCCCGAGACAGGTGGCGCGTCAGATCGGTAGGCGGGTCGCCCTCTTCGCGCCACTCGCCGATCCAGTCGTAGACGCAACGCGTGATCCAATGGTCGTCCATACGGACGCCGATCCCGTCGTTGTACCCCTGCTCTCCCGTCGCGTCCTCGAGCACCAGTCGCCACTTGTCGTCGAACTGATCGTCGTACGCGCCGGGGGGCGGCTCGTAGCGACCCGAGTAGTCGTCCGACCAGACGATACGCTCTTCGTCGAAATGCGGGTTAACGACCGTGGCGGAGCTCAATGGTATGGTGCCCTTTCAGGTGCCGTGGAGCTTCGGCGCCGCCGACCACCTCGGCCCGCAACGCGTTGTCGTGCTTTCCGTTGTGGGGTCGCCCGCGATACGGCCGTCCCCTCGCGGCGCAGTGAGACTGCAACGCGAGTGCCAGATCGGGCGACGGCTCAGCGAGTGCCGGCTCGGAGCAGGAGAGAGAAATCGTCGAACGAGTACTCGACGCCCGGACCGGAGACGCTCCCGGCCATCTCTCCGGAGCGTACGCGCTCCAGGGCTTCTACGAGCCGAGGGAGTCCGTCGGGGGCGGCGACGGGCGTGTTGTGCGCGGGGAAAACCGTCGTCAGATCGGCGGACAGCGCGGCGAGACGACGCATCGAGGTCTCGTACGCGTCGAGATCCGTCTCCGGTGCGAAAAGCCAGATCGGTCCCTCGTAAAACGAGTCTCCCGTCCACAGGAAGCCGGCCTCGCGATCGAGCAGCGCGATCGCGTCGGGCGTATGGCCGGGGACCGCGAGCACCTCGAGCCTTCGGCCCCCGAGATCGATCACGTGCCCGTCGCGGATATACTGCGTGACCACGAAGGACCTCGTGTGATACGTGTCCTCCGTGACGTCTTCGGGCAACGGCCGGCAAAGGGCGCTCGGCGCGACCTCGCTGCGCACGAGTCGGTTCGGACGCCCGCGCGCCCGTTCGCGTGTGAACTCCGTATCCATGGCGAGCACTCGTGAGAACTCGGCGTTCCCACCGACGTGGTCCATGTGTGTGTGCGAGTTGAGCACGGTCACGGGCAAGGCGGTCAGCTCGTCGACCACGCCGCTGATGCTGCCGATGCCCATCCCGGTGTCGAAGAGCAACGCCGCCTCGTCGCCGAGCACCAAGTAGGAGATGACCTCCTGGAACTGGAACGGCTCGTACAGCGCATAAACGCCGGTCTCTACCCGGTACACCTCGAACCAGTCGTCCGAGACGGGCACGCGCTCGAGCTCGGCGTACCCGGAGCGGGGGAGCCCCGCGCAGTGGTCGCCCGTGATGTCGAGCAGCTCGACCGCGGCGTCGGGTAGCCGCTCACCCTCGGGGCTGCACCCGAGGGCGAGCGTGAGAGCGAGGACGACAGCCGGCGGACGCGCGCGCATCCTCATTGCGCGGTGATCACGCGACCCAGCTTCGACTGGAGGAGCTGGTTGAACGCCGCCAGGTCATCCGACAGGACCGCTTGGAACGCCGCCTCGACATCGTCCACCTGATCGCTGAGGATGCGCGCCACCTCCGTGTGTTGGTCCGTGGGTCGGAAGTCCGCCGTGGCCACGGCCCCCTGGAGATAGGAGAGCCGCCCGGTGAGCATGGCGGGCCACCTGACGCCGTCCTGGCCGCCCGTCGTCTTGAGCTGGACGAGCTCGCTCTCGACCTCGATGAGCCGCGCGGCGAGCGCCTCTCCCGCCTCGATGACGTCCTCCGCGTCTTCCTCGGCCTCGAGCACGGGGCGGAGATCCTGGATCTGACGTCGGATGAGCTCGATGCGGTTCACGATGTCCGCGGCTCGGTTGCGATCCTCGACGATCTCGTTGACGAGCTCGGTCTGGAGCCGGATGTCTTCGAGCGTACCCTCGGAGTTGGGGTCCTTGAGGACCGTCAGGGTCCGGGCACCGCGCTCTTCACCGTCGATCATCAGCTTGACGGTGTATTCGCCGGGTGGCTGTCGAGCGCCGCCGCCACCGCCGAAGAACCCGCCACCGCTCACGCGGAATCCCTCGGCCGGGAGCGGGAACCAGTCCGCGTACAGCGGTCGCGTGCGAAGCTGGATCGGCCGCGGCGCCGTGCCGCGAAAGTCCCACCACACGCGGTTGAATCCGGTGTGGTGGGTACCGTTCACCGACGTCACGAACTCGCCGTCGGCGTCCTCGATGCGGATCTCGACGCGTCGCTCGGAGTCGTCGCCCAGCCAGTAGTTGATCGAGGCGCCGTTGGGAGGGTTCTCACCCACCGACCAGTCCTCGAACATCACCATCGGCTCGGTCACGTCGTTGAACCGATAGGCATCGCGCGGCGCGAACAGGTGCGCTTCCGAGGCCGCGATCTCCGGCGTCAATTGCTGCACCGCCGACAGGTCATCGAGGATCCAGTAGCCCCGTCCGTAGGTACCGGCGACGAGGTCGTTGAAGTGCTCCTGGATGACGAGGCCGTAGTACGGAGTCGGCGGCAGGTCCGGCATGAAGAGCTGCCACGAGGCGCCGTCATCGTAGCTGACGTAGAGGCGAGTCTCCGTCCCCAGGTAGAGCAAGCCGGGTCGGACGGCGTCCTCGAGCAGATACCGCGTGTAGTCGACCGGGTAGTTGTCCACGCCGTTCGTGATCTGCGTCCACGTCTGGCCGAAGTCCTCCGTCTTGTACGCACGCGCCTCGAAGTCGCCCACCTGGTGGTGCTCCACCGTGATGTAGGCTTTCGCGACGTCGAACCGAGACGCGTCGACGCTCCGAACGACGCCGTCGGCCGGGAGGTTCGGGATGTTCGCCGTGACGTCCTCCCACGTCGCGCCATCGTCGCGGCTCACGTGCACGAGCCCGTCGTTCGTCCCCGCCCAGAAGACCCCTTGCTGGATCGGGGATTCGTCGAACGCGTAGATCACGCAGCAGTACTCCACGCCGATGTTGTCCGGGGTCAAACCGCCGGAGATTCGTTGCTTCGTCTTGTCGTTCGTCGACAGATCCGGGCTGATCACCTCCCAGCTCTGCCCACGGTTCCGGGTTCGGTGCACATGCTGGCTCGTGACGTAGAGCGTCTCGTTGTCGTGCGGCGAGATGAGGAGCGGAAACGTCCATTGGAAACGATATCTCAGATCCTCGGCGGGGTAGCCGCCGGTGGACTCCGGCCAGACTTCGACGTCGCGGAACTGGCCGCGCGCCACGTCGTGGCGCACGACGATCCCGCCACGCGCGCCGCTCCCCGACGCGCTCGACCAGACGATGTTCGGATCGGTCGGATCCGGGGTGGCGAACCCGCTCTCACCGCCTCCCACGCTCCCCCAGTCGCCGCGCGGGATGATGCCCCGCGCCCAGAGCCCGTTGTAGCGCGTGTTCGAGGGTCCACGGAACGACGGCCCATCCTGACGATTGCCGAGCACGTTGTACGGCACCGCGTTGTCCACGGTCACGTGGTACATCTGTGCGATCGGGAGTTGTACCCGGAACCACGACTTGCCGCGGTTCTCGGTGATCGTCACGCCGCCGTCGAACGCTATGACGATGCGATCGCCGTTCTCCGGGTCGGACCAGATGTCGTGCAGATCCCAACCGGGTGAGTTGGGGTCGAACAGGAAATTGCTCGTCGTGTGCGTCTCCCCGCCGTTGAGGCTCACGCTGTAGCTGGCGGAGAGGAAATACACTTCGTCGCGGTCGTCGGGAGCCACGCCGCAGCGGGTGTAATAGGCCTGTCGCCCCGAGAGATCGTGGCTGTAGGAGACGAGCCGCCAGGAATCCCCGCCGTCGTCCGAGCTCCAGAGCTCGCCGTTGTCGGTCTCTTCCCCATCGATCGGGACGCCGTCGCCGGTCTCGATCAACGCGTACACGCGATCCGAGTCGCCCGCGGACATGCACACGCCGATCTTTCCGAGACGCCGGGTGGGCAATCCGTTGCCTTCGAGCTGCTCCCAGGAGTCCCCGCCGTCCATCGTCATGTAGAGCCCGCTGCCTGGCCCGCCGCTGTCGCGATTCCAGGTCTTGAGCTCGAGATCCCACGTCGTCGCGATGATCTTCCGCGGGTTCGCGGGGTCCATCACCATCTCGTACGCGCCCGTCCCGGGATCGACGAACAGGATGCGGTCCCAGGTCTCCCCGCCATCCGTGGTCCGGTAGACGCCTCGGTCCTCCGAGTCCGCGTAGGAGTGACCGAGCGCGGCCACGTACACGACATCCGGGTCGTACGGGTGGATCAGGATGCGACCCGTTCGCCCCGTGCCCTCGAGACCCATGTGGTGCCACGTCTCACCGGCATCGGTGGATTTCCAGACGCCGTTTCCGATCGACACGTTCGAGCGAATCGAGCTCTCGCCCGTGCCGGCCCACACGACCGCGTGGTCGGAGGGAGCGACGGCGAGCGCGCCGATCGAGTGAACCGGTTTGTCGTCGAACACCGGGCGCCAATGCAAACCGGCGTCGTCGGTCTTCCAGATCCCGCCCGAGGCCGCGCCCGCGTAGTACGTGAAGCGATCGCCGGGGACGCCGGCGATCGAGGCGACCCGGTTGCCCACCGGCCCGATGTGGCGAAATCCGATCCCCTCGTAGTGATCGGGCGTGAGTTGTTGAGAGATAGCCGCTAGGGGGAACGAGGCGGCGGCGATCGCGAACGTGAATCCTCGGAGCACGGACATGACGACTCCCTTCGGAGATGGGGCTTGGCCGATCCCCGAGAAGTTGTCGTCTGAATTGTGGACGGTCCAGACCGAACGGCCGCGGCGGCCCGTCGACCGTCATCGGGGACGATCGAGACTCGCCCGAGGAGGAGTGAAACGGCCGACCGGACGGCGATCCGGGCGTTTCGATTCCTCGGCACCGAGGACCGTCAGGTCGCTACTTCGGCGCCGAAACCGGTAGCTCGATCCCCGACGGGTGCTCCGGCGAGTGGTAGATCCGGATCGTCGGCGGGACGGCGTAGATCTCCTCGGTGTTGTCGGCGTCCGCTCCCATCACCGTCACGCGCAGCCGGTGCCCCGCGTTGAACACGGTCGACGTCGGGTGGAGATCGAGCTTGAGCTCGGTCGGTGTCTCGGGGAGCGGCTCACGATCCGACTCGTAGCTGCGGTGGAACGGGAGCCCCAGGTTGTCCCACGGCGCGTCCGAGAGCGCTCGGTGCGACGCGCGCAGCACGCCCTCGGTCACGTACCGCGAGCTCCCGTCGACCCCGACCTCCTCGAGCAGCACGAAGAAGTCGGCGTCCTCGTCCGACGAGGTCACGTAGAGCGTCACGATCGGGTGACCCGTCACGGTCAGGTCCGAGTCCAGCGGTGCCGTCGTGTAGGTGAGCGATTTCTCATCGTTGGCCGTCATGTCGGGATACTGCATGACCTGCGCGGCGCCGACGGCGTTGTCCCAACGCGTGGCGGTTCCCGTCGTGGTCGTCACATCGACGAGGTACTCGTCGAAGCTCGGCGAGACGGGGAGCTCCGTCGTCAGAGAGCCGTCGTTTACGGAGGATACGCTCCCCGAGCGCCCCGCCCCGAAGTAGAGGTTGTACGCCTCCGACGGCGGTGGCCACGTCTCCGCGCTCTCCCAGGTCCAGTCTCCCGGCTCCCGCATCACCGCGTAGTGAACCGGTAGCTCGTCGAGCACACCGTTGTCGATCCCCTTGAGCCAGTAGTCGAACCAGCGGTGCTGCTCGGTCGATCCGACCTCGAAGCGTTCCCTCATGAGCGCGGGGTCGGGCATGCCCGCGTGCGACCAGGCGCCGATCCCGAGCTTTTGCGGCCCGGTGTAGTTGGCGTACCAGAGCGTCGCGTCGGTCACGAAGATGTCGTACCAACCGTTCCAGTGGTACGCCGGGACCTCCGCGTCCACGATGTCGGTGAGCTCCCGGGTAGGGCCGTGCGCCATCCAGGCGTGCTCCTCCCCCTCGTAATCGCGGAAGCGACCGGCGGCGTATTCGTCCACCACGTCCCAGTTGCCCTCGTGCTCGGCGATCGCTTCACGGAGCAACACGCCCTCCAGGTCTCCATCGACCGGAGGCGCCGGGACGTTCACGTCGAGATCACGAGTGAGCTCCCCCCAGTGTCGGACCATGTCGTCCCGATATACGCCGCCCGGGTACACGACATCGTACATGTCCAGACCCGCCACGTTCGGGAAGATCGCCTTGAGCGCCGAGGGTGCCTCGGACGCCGCCATGTACTGGGTGATCCCGAGGTACGACCCGCCGTACATGCCCACGTTGCCATCGCTCCACGGCTGTTCGGCCAGCCACGCGATGACGTCCGCCGCGTCGCGAGTCTCCGCCTCCGAAAACAGGCCCTCGTACCGACCGAACGACGCCCCGCTGCCCCGCACGCCGGCGGCAGCCACCACGTACCCGTGGCTCACGAGCCGCTGAAGGTCCCCCTGCGCGTCGACGTTCGATCGGATCTCGGGCACCGCGTCCGGGTCGGCCGCCATGTAACGCGCGAGCTGTCCGGGATTCCGGTGATATCGGGAGTGCGTCCACACGACGGGCAGCGGCTCGTCCGCAACGACGCCACCGAGCGTGGGACGCGTCACGTCCACGGCGATACGGACACCGTCGCGCATCTCCACGTACCGCGACTCCGTGACCCATCCATCGAATCGGGGCTCGCTGTACCCCTCGTATCTACCGAACTCGGACACCCGCTCCGTCTCGGGCGCCGCGTCAGCGGTGACCGATGGCCGATCGGCGCAGCCGGCGAGGAGCACGATGGATGGGAGCACGACGAGATGAGCGGCGAGACGAGCGGGTGCGCGAGACACGGCTGACTCCTTGTGGGCAGCGAGCGGATCGGGGTGAGCGTAGCTTGCAACATAGAATACGAGCGGTCTACAGGAGGAGTGTCGTGGTCGCTGCCACCCTTTCGGTCCTCGCGCTGTCCGCGTCGAGCCCCTGCGCCCCGGAGAACGCGCCCGTGGACCCCGGAGGAGATACCGTCTGGGAGACCCTGTATCGGTCCGGTGTGACGTTTGCCGAGTTTCTACGCGTCGCGGACGACCGGCGCGAGCGCTGGGAGCGCAACTACGGCGAGGGGACGGTGGCACCGGCGCTCGTCACGCGTGCGACCGCCGTGGTCGGGACGTGGCGACTTCTGGTGATCGCCGAGGATTGGTGCAGCGACTCGGTGAGCACGATTCCCTATCTCGCGCGCCTCGCCGAGCGGGTGCCCGATCTGGATCTCCGTATCATCGACTCCGATGTCGGACGCGAGCTGATGGAGCGTCATCGGACACCCGACGGCCGAGCCGCCACCCCGACCGTGTTTCTGCTCGACGACACCTACGAGCTCGCCGGGTGCTGGGTGGAGCGGCCCTCCGAGCTGCAACGCTGGGCACTCGGAGCGGGCGCCGAGCTGCGGGAGCGTGCGTTCGTCCGGGAGAAGATGGGCTGGTACGAGAACGACGGCGGAAGCTCGACCGTCGAGGACATCGTCGGGCTGCTGGAAGCCGCCGGCGCGGGTCGGCCGATCTGTCCCTCCGAATAGCCGGTCAGGCTCCGGACACCCACTTTCGCGGAGGGTCGGGCACCCCGCCCGGCGGATCGACGAGCGAGAGACCGCCGTGCGGAGCGGGGTCCGGGACCGAGCCGGGCTCGATCGTGCCGCTCGAGATGATGCCGGCCAACGCACCCCCCGGTACGGGTCGACCGAACAGGTATCCCTGCACGAGACTGCCGCCGAGATCCTCGAGCTGAGCGAGCTGCTTCTCGTCCTCGATCCCCTCGACGATGACCTCCAGATTCAACATCTCGGCCAAGGTCAGAATCGTCCGGACGATCGCCACCGATGCGGGGTCCGCTCCGAGCGAGAAGACGAACGACTTGTCGACCTTCAACACGTCCACGTCGAGATCGCGGAGGTAGGACAGCGACGAGAACCCGGTACCGAAGTCATCGATCGCGACCTTCACGCCGAGCTCCTTCAAGCGCTTGACCTTGTCGGTGTCCCCGCCCGCCGAGCTCTCGGTGATCTCCAGCTGGAGTCGCGCCGGGTCGAACGACGTCCGCAGCAGGATGTCCGAAACCGTGTTGACGAAGTCCGGCTCTTCGAAGTGACGCGCCGACAGATTCGCCGAGAGGAAGAACTCCTCGTCGACGAGTCCGAACTCGACGAGACGTCGGACCTCGCGACAGCCGTGGTCCAGAACCCAGCGATCGAGCTCGGTGATCAGAGACGACTCCTCGGCGATCGGGATGAAGCTCGCCGGGAGGAGCGGACCGTGCTCCGGGTGCGTCCAGCGCACGAGCGCTTCCACGCCCACGATGCGGCAATTCTCGGACTCCACGATCGGCTGATACTCGAGCTCGAGCTCGTTCCTGTCGACCGCACGCCGGAGCTGCGTCTCCAAGCGATGCGACCAGTCCGATCCGACCTGTTCGAGCTCGTGGCTGTATAGACGATACTGGAACCCGCCGCGACGTTTGGCGTCGTACATCGCGAGGTCCGCTTGATGGACCAGCTGCTCGGGATCCTCCGTCGAGGGCGAGCTCACCGCGATCCCGACGCTCGCCCCGACTTGGTGTTCCTCGCCATCCACCGTCACGGGGGAGCGAACCAACGCCACGATGCGCTCCGCGGCGGTGATCGCCTGCGTCTCGGAGTCGACGGTCTCGAGCAGCACCGCGAACTCGTCACCACCGATTCGCGCTACGGTGTCCGCGTCGCGCACCACGGTCCGCAGACGGGCGGAGACCTCTCGGAGGATCTCGTCTCCGACCGCGTGACCGGCCCGGTCGTTGATCGGCTTGAAACGATCCAAGTCCACGTATAGCAACGCGACATAGTCTCCATCACGACGACGTCGACGCAGCGCGTGCTTCAGGCGATCCGCGAACAGCGCGCGGTTCGGAAGCCGGGTCAGGTAGTCGTGCAGGGCTCGGTTCTCGAGCTCACGCTCCAGCTTCTTGCGCTCGGTCGCATCACGGAGGATCTCGAACGTCCCCACGACCTCTCGGTTGACGACGATCGGGACGCTGGTGAGCTCGATCTCGGCGATCTCGCCCATCGGCTGCGGCACCTCGGTCTCGATCGTGTTCTGTCGACCGTCGAGCGCGGTCTTGAGCGCCTGAGCGGTCTTCATGCGGACGGGCTTGGCGATCAGGTCCATGAAGGGCCGGCCGACGAGATCGACGGCGCGGAGCCCGGTCAGCTCGGTCACCGCGGCGTTCGCTCGCTCGACGGTGCCGGACGTGTCGACCGCGATCACGGCGTCGACGTGACGTGCGAAGAGCGACTCGTGCTCTTGACGTTTGAGCTCGAGCGCGCGACGACCCTCCCCCACCAGAAGATAGCTCCGCCACACGAACAGCATGGCGCCGAGCAGGCCGCAAGCGACCGGGAAAGAGGCCGGGTGCTGGAGGAGCTCCTGCATCTAGCAGGCTCTCCGGGGGCGACGCCCGATGACGAGATGGGCGGGCATCGCGCCGCGCTCGACGGCTTTCGACGCCCGACCGGCCGCGCGCACGCGGCCCAGCGGCGAGACTGGAATCGCACCCATCTTCAGGCCCTGACTGGAGTTCCGGAGGTTCCTGCGGGCGGCTAGGGAGCAGGAAGCGTTCCAGGGTCAGGGACCCGTTTCTCGCCAGGCGCTACGAGACCCTCTGCGGTCAGTCGTAGGCCGGCAAACCCGTGACTTCCTGGCCCAGAATCAGCGCGTGGATGTCGTGCGTCCCCTCGTACGTGTATACCGATTCGAGATTTGCCATGTGACGCATGGAGGCATACTCGACCAGGATCCCGTTGGCCCCGAGCAGTCGACGAGCCTCGCGAGCGCACTCGCAGGCCATGTTGACGTTGTTGCGCTTTGCGAGGGACACGTGCTGGGGTCTCATCGTCCCGGCGTCCTTCATTCGACCCAGTCGGAGCGCGAGCAGCTGAGCCTTCGTAATCTCGCTCAGCATCTCGGCGAGTCGCACCTGCTGGATCTGGGTCGCGGCGATCGGCTTGCCATCGAACTGCACGCGGTTCTTCGCGTACTCGAGCGCTTCGGAGAAACAAGCCATCGCGGACCCGATGCCACCCCACGCGATCCCGTACCTCGCTTGCGTGAGGCACTTGAGCGGGCTCTTGAGTCCGCCGCTCTCGGGGAGCGCGCTCGAATCGGGTAGGCGCACGTCCTGGAGCACGAGCTCCGACGTGTCCGATGCGAGGAGCGACAGCTTCCCCTCTTGATCCTTCGCCGTAAAGCCGTCGCGATCCGTCTCGACGACGAACCCGCGGATCGAGCTCGCGTCATCGAGATCGCCGGTCTTGGCCCAGATGATGGCGACGTCCGCCATGGAGCCGTTCGTGATCCACATCTTGGCGCCGTTCAACACCCACTCATCGCCGTCCTTCACCGCACGAGTGATCATGCCGGCCGGGTTCGATCCGAAATCGGGCTCGGTGAGACCGAAGCACCCGATGGCCTCACCGCTGGCGAGCTTCGGCAGCCACGTTCGCTTCTGGTCCTCCGAGCCGAACGCGAAGATCGGATACATGACCAGTGCCCCCTGAACGGACACGAACGAACGGAGCCCGGAATCCCCCCGCTCGAGCTCCTGCATGATCAGGCCGTACGACACGTTGTTGAGACCGGCGCACCCGTATTCCTCGGGGAGGTTCGCGCCGAGAAACCCCAGTTCTCCCATCTTCGGGATCAAGTCCGTGGGGAAGGTCCGAGCGATGTAGTGGTGGTTGATGATCGGGATGATCTCGCTGTCCACCCAGTCGCGAACCATGTCCCGTACCGCGAGTTCCTCCTCGTCGAGTAGCGACGCGATGTCGAAGAAGTCGACGCCTTCGAAGCTCATGTGTCTATCGATCTCCTGCTGATGACCACGATAGCTTGCTCACTTCACGGATCCGGACGCTCGGCGGAGCGAAAACAGCGTCGTCCGAGCAACAAGCCCGAGACGGTCAGGGCGACCCCGCCGACCACCCCCAACGGGCCATAGCGACTCGCGTTGACGATGAAGACGATGCCGAGCATGACGGCGAGCGATGCGGCCGGGAGTCCGACGACGACGCGCATGCTCACGAGCGATCTCGGGTTATCGAGAGCGGCGCCAGCGCGAATACCCTTTCACTACTTCACGACCGATACGGAATCCGAGGTAGTAGGCGGCTCCGAGCGGGAGCAGCCAGGCCGCCTGCGGCAGGAACTCGAGTCGGTCCAGACGCAGGATCCAGATCCCGAACGGAAGGACGACGAGGGCCGCGACGACGTGGCGCCATACGGCCATTCGTTTGCGCATGCGCGGCGCGCAATCGCGACACCAGCGGTCCTCGTCGAGCGCACCCTTCGGGAACACCTGTCCGCAGGCATCGCACGCCATCCCCTGGAAGTGAAGCTCCTCGCGACGCTCGAGCGGCGCGCTCATGCGGGCACCGCGCTCTCGACTCGTGCGATGATCGCCGACCCGAACTCGTCGGTCGAGGCGGAGCCACCCAGGTCGGCGGTCAGGGATTCGCCCGCGTCCAAGACCTCGCGCAGCGCGCTCCGCACCCGAGCCGCCACGTCGAGCTCGTCGAGGTGCTCGAGCATGAGACAGGCGGCGAGCAGGAGCGACGTCGGATTCGCGATGCCCTTTCCTGCGATATCCGGAGCGGACCCGTGCACCGCTTCGAAGATCGCGGCACGCTCGCCGAGATTCGCGCCGGGGGCGAACCCCAACCCTCCGACCAGCCCCGCCACCTGATCCGAGAGGATGTCGCCGAACATGTTCTCGGTCACGATCACGTCGAACTGATAAGGGTCGAGCACGAGCTGCATGGCCGTGTTGTCGACGATCTTGTCATCGAACACGACTCGCCCCTCGTACTCGGCCGCGATCTCGCGACCGACCTCGAGAAACAGACCCTGCGTGTACTTGAGAATGTTCGCCTTGTGCACGAGCGTCACCTTCTCGCGACCGTGCGAGAGCGCGTACTCGAATGCGAATCGCACGATACGACGCGAGCCGAAGCGCGTGATCAACATCACCGACTCCGCAACCGCGCGCGGGTCGTTCTCCATGCCGATGAAGTGCTCGATGCCCGCGTAGAGACCCTCGGTGTTCTCGCGTACGATCACCAGGTCCACGCCCTCGTAGCGACCACCCGGAAGCATGGTGCGAGCCGGCCGCACGTTCGCGAACAGATCGAAGTGCTTTCGAAGCGCGACGTTCACCGAGCGGAAACCGGAGCCGATCGGTGTCGTGAGTGGCCCCTTGAGCGCGATACGCGTCCCCTCGATCGACTCGAGCGTGGCCTGCGGGAGCGGCTCTCCGACCGTCTCCATGGCCGTGACGCCGCCCATGTGCTCGTGCCAGCGGATGGGCGCGCCGGCCGCGTCCAGGATGTCGATGATCGTCTTGGAGATCCCGGGACCGATGCCATCGCCGGGGATGATGGTGACGTCGTGCATACCTTCGTTCGGTAGAGGGTGAGTCTGCGCCAAACGTTAGGAGGGTGCGAGGGATCCGGCCACCCGGAGGGCCAGCGTCGTCAGCGCCGAGCGAGACGTGGCTTCCGCCGGGTCGCCTTCGATCGTCCCGTGCCATAACACGGCGCTTCTTCGGACGTCGATGATCGCGGCGAGAAGAACCGCTCGGCCGCGCGCGGGGTCTTCCGCGGTTTCGGCGGCGGCTCGTTCCTCGTCGGTCGGGCCACGGTACCAGACCGTCAGAGGGAGCACGACCAGACGCGCGTCGAAGAGGGCCGCGACCTGACGTAGCTGCGTGTGGAGCGGCTCGTAGATCTGGCTGTGCGGCTCGGGCTCCCGGAGCAGCCCGTGATAGGCGAGCCGCGCCGGATCGACCTTGATCATCGGGTTGCGCGAGAGGCGATATTCCACCGTCTCGGCGAGGGCCCAGGACTCCGCGCCCTCTTCTTCTCCGAACGCGAACTCGAGCTCCGCGTTGAGCAGCTCGATCGTCTCGCGATCGGTCGCCATTCCGCCGACCCACGCGCCACCCGGCGTGGGAGTCGTACTCTGGACGGGGAAGAGCACGGCGGGGACGCCGTTCGGGATCGTGGGGATCCGTTCGGGATCGGGCTCTTGCCCGACCCCGCCTGCGACACCGACGAACAGACCGCCGAACAGGACTGCGCTCCACCTCAAACCCGCGACCATCCTCACCTCCCCGGCCCTACGTTCGGGACTTGGCCACCCGCTCGATCTCGGCTTCGATCTCGCCCCGCGACAGCGTGTGGTCGCAGCGTTTCGCGAGACCGAAGACCGCGTCGCACAGCTCCTCGTCGTCCGCATCGAACCCGTTTGCGTCCAACCAGTACCGTACGTTGCTGAGCCCGGAGACGGGGGAAATCTCGATCCGCTGACTCCGCCCGACGATCGACGCCGGGACGCCGCTATAGACGCAGTCCTGAAGCCATTGGTCACCCTT